>CAMTFK010000043.1 GCA_947071285.1 uncultured Bacteroides sp.
GATCTGCGCATGTCTCGTGGGCTCGGAGATGTGTATAAGAGACAGGAATATGAAACACGTCTTATATTTGTTTTGCTTCTTTTTCTCATTAAGTTTTCATATTTATGGGGGAAATACTTATCCACAACTGCTGTTGCTTGCGGATAGTTTGACGAGAAGTAAACCTGATAGTGCTGTATCTTTACTTATTTCTATGAAGGAAGATTTACTTGTACAATCAGAAGAAACACAAATGTACTACAACTTGCTTTGTGTCAGAGTGGATGATAAAAGATGCATACTTCAGGTTTCGGATAGTTTGATACTTTCCATATTACATTATTACATAAATAGGGATGATAAACAACATCTTTCAGAAGCTTATTTTTATGCTGGGCGGATGTATCGGAACTTGGGAGATTTTCCTCAAGCACAGAATTGTTATGATAATGCTTTAGAGGCGTTAGAGGGGGATTCTTGCTATAGATTAAGAAATCTGATATATGGGCAAATGGGAGGTCTTTGTTCTGAACAAGGCTTTTGGAATGAGGCGAAGGAGATATATCTCCGAGCTTATAAGTGGAATTCTATAGCTACTGATTTTTATTACGATATTGGAAATATGGACTCTATGTTCTATTATTATAAAGAACTATTAGGGTTCAGTACTCTTTATCTTAATGCAGATGCTTACTCTCATCTGGTAAAATTCGCTTCAAAAGAGGGAAAAGCACAAAATGTAGGCTATGTTGATAAACAGCCTATTTCTTATAATAATTATGCATTAAGAGAAAAAGAGAATAGTAGATTGAAAAAGGAAAATAAGCAGAAACAATTTTATTTGATTTGTTTAGTGACAGGGATTGCTATTGTATTGTTGTGTTTTAGTGCTTATTTCCGATACGGTAGACGGAAATACGTTCGACTTAGATTACAACTGTTGCAATTGAAACAGGCTAAAGAAGAGCAATGCCCGAAAAATGACCGACTTATAGAAGCGAAAAAGACAAAACATTATGCAGAAAAACAAGTAGAACTTTGCTTGCAACTCGAAAAACAGGTGCAAAGAACATTGTTAAACTCTGATATCTGCAAATATTTTAGAGAAATCTGCAGAAATAATGCAGATACTCAAGTGTCTTATAAGGATTGGAATTTACTGGAGGAAACTGTCGATAGTATTTATAAAGGCTTTGCTGAGAGGTTATTTCAGATACACAGGGTTAGTGAACTTGAACTTCGTATCTGTCTTCTCATTAAAATAGGTATTTCGCCTAAAGACATGGCAAGACTGACTAACCATTCCAGAGAGTCAATAACATCTGTCAGGCGGAGGCTATATGAAAAGTTCTTTGGGAGGAAAGGTACCCCTCAGCAATGGGATGAGTTTATTGATTCTCTGTGAGAGGATTATTAATCTGTGTCATTTCTACGTCAGGAGTCTGGTTAGCTATAGCTAAACTCTCTTCTGTCAAGCTTTCTTCAATGGTTACTCCTTCTTCCACATTCTCCTGTGGATGATTCTGTGCTTTTGCCGCTTCTATCTCTTCTTTAAATGCAGCATCATTCTTTATTTTCTTTAAGGCAGCTTGTGCCGCATTCTGTTGAGATTCCTTTTTAGAATACCCTGTTCCTTTTCCGGCTGATATACCCTCTATGCGGATTTCGGTATGGAACATAGGATTATAGTCTTCATCAAGGAACTGCTCGATGAGCTCGAATGAAACTTCGACCTTGCTTTTCTGGCTCCATTCAATCAGTTTCGATTTGAAATTAACTTCCTTGCGGGACATCTTGTCAAGGTCGATGTAGTTCTTAAATATCTTTTCTTCCATGAAGTGCTTGCAACGATCATAGCCCTGGTCCAGATAAATGGCACCGATAAAGGCCTCGAATGCATTGCCGTACATGTAACTGTTGTGTGAGGAAGAACGGGTGGAGTATTTTACCAGTTTGTCCAATCCGATTTCTACTGCCAACTTATTCAGTGTTTCCCGTTGCACGATTTTGGAACGTGTGTTTGTGAGGAAACCTTCGCGGCGGCCTTCAAAATGCTTATAGACAATATCTCCCACGATGGCGTCAAGAATGGCGTCACCCAGGAACTCTAACCGTTCATTATTCAAAGGGCGTCCCTTCTCCGAGCGGATAGAGGTGGATTTGTGCAACAATGCCTGCTGGTAGAGCTGGATGTTGCGGGGATAGAACCCCAGTATCTTATAAAAACAAAGATAAGACTCTCTGTCCTTATGGAATAAGAGCCTTATCTTGTTTATTTGATTACGTAACACGACTGATTATTCTGCGTATTTCTTGAAGATAACACATGCATTATGACCACCGAATCCAAATGTATTGGACAGGGCTACGTTCACTTCACGCTTTTGAGCTTTGTTGAACGTAAGATTCAGGTCATAGTCGATGTTTTCATCATTATCACCCTCTTCGTGGTTGATAGTCGGAGGCACAATGCTATTCTTGATAGCAAGGATACTTGCAATAGCTTCTACTGCACCAGCAGCGCCCAGCAAGTGACCGGTCATGGATTTCGTTGAACTGATGTTCAATTTATATGCATGTTGGCCAAACACCTCTTTGATTGCTTTTGCTTCCGATATATCACCTACTGGAGTAGAAGTACCGTGAACATTGATATAATCTACTTCATCAGGGGTCATTTCCGCATCTTCCAACGCGTTTCTCATTACCAACTTTGCTCCCAAGCCTTCAGGGTGGGAAGCAGTCAGGTGGTGAGCGTCGGCAGACATTCCTACACCGGCAACTTCCGCATAAATCTTAGCACCACGTGCTTTGGCATGCTCCAGTTCTTCAAGAACAAGGCAACCGCCACCTTCACCCATCACGAATCCGTCGCGACTTGCGCTGAACGGACGAGATGCAGTTGTGGGAGATTCATTGCGTGTTGATAATGCATGCATAGCATTGAAACCGCCTACACCGCCAACAGTGATTGCAGCTTCCGAACCACCACTCACGATTACATTAGCCTTACCCAGACGAATCAGGTTGAAGGCATCGGCAATAGCGTTTGTGGAAGTAGCGCATGCAGAACAAGTTGCGTAGTTGGGACCGTGGAAACCATACATGATAGAAATCTGTCCGGCAGCAATATCCGAAATCATCTTAGGGATGAAGAACGGATTGAACTTAGGACCGTTTTCTTTACCGGTTAAGGCATAGTTACCTACCTCTTCCTCAAATGTACGAATACCACCGATACCGGCGCCAAAGATGACACCAATTCTGTTTAAGTCCTCATTTTCGATGTCAAGACCGGAGTCGTCAACCGCTTCTTTGGCTACAGCGATGGCATATTGGGTATACACATCCATCTTGCGGGCTTCTTTGCGGTCGATATATTTAGTTGCCTCGAAGTTTTTCACTTCACAGGCAAATTGAGTCTTGAAAAGGGAAGCATCGAAATGAGTAATAGGTCCTGCTCCACTAACCCCATTCACAAGGTTTTCCCAAAATTCGGGAACACTATTGCCAATGGGAGTAATGGCGCCAAGACCTGTTACTACAACTCTTTTTAATTCCATATTAAATTGATGGATAGAATTACTTAGCGTGTTCTTCGATGTAAGAAACGGCGTTACCTACAGTACCAATCTTTTCAGCTTGGTCATCCGGAATAGAGATACCGAATTCCTTTTCGAATTCCATGATAAGTTCTACAGTGTCAAGAGAATCTGCTCCTAAATCGTTAGTGAAGCTAGCTTCGGTTGTAACTTCTGATTCTTCAACGCCTAATTTGTCGACGATGATCGCTTTCACTCTTGATGCAATTTCAGACATAACTTTAAGTTTTTAATTAATAATTAGTTTTTTTCTTTAAATTTGCGGGGCAAAGGAATAAATATTTATCGTTACTCGCAAATATTTGGGGAATTAAATGCAATGTTTTGCACATTTTTCACGATTTTGTGCACTAAAAGTAGGTTTTATGAGGAAAAATATCGCAGTTTTAGCGTCGGGAAGTGGAACGAATGCAGAGAATATCATTCGTTTTTTCCAGGAAAAAAGTTCGGCTCGTGTGGCTTTGGTTTTGACTAATCGGCAGAATGCGTTCGTTTTAGAGCGTGCTCGCGGGTTGGGAGTACCTTGCCTTCATTTTCCCAAAAGTGATTGGGAGAGTGGAGAGGCGATTTTATCGGCGTTGCGGGAGCATAAAATTGACTTTGTGGTGCTGGCCGGATTTTTGGCTCGTGTGCCGAATCATGTTTTGCATGCTTATTCCAATAAAATGATAAATATACATCCTTCTTTGTTGCCTAAGTTCGGGGGAAAAGGAATGTATGGCGACCGCGTGCACGAAGCGGTTATTGCCGCAGGTGAAAAGGAAAGCGGCATTACTATACATTATACTAATGAGCATTATGATGAAGGAGCCATTATCTGCCAGGTGAAATGTCCGGTGTTGCCGGAAGATACCCCGGAAACACTGGCGCAACGCATTCATGTGCTGGAATATGAGACTTACCCGAAAGTGATAGAACGCTTGCTTGAATCCGAAGTTTAGAACACTTGCCCCTGTGTTGTCCCTTCTTCGTACTTCCTTCGTACCCGGTTCGTACCTGCTTTGCTATTCCTTGCCTTCTATAGAAGCGAAGAAGGAGCGAGGGAGATGCATGCAGGAGGAGGTTTTGACCAAAAGCTGGTAATAGGTGAACTTTTCGGGGGAAAGAGTTACCTGCTATTCCTTAGTAATAAGGTGGACTGAATAAGCTGTCTTCTCGCGTCGCAACGGATAGTCTCCTCTCAGTTGCTCAAATAGTTCGGGGTGCATCTTCAATGCTTCGCTGTCTTTTCTCGGGTCGTACATCTGCAGATAAGCCTCTGTCTGGGCAGAAGCGGTGATAACCGGATTTTCCGGCGCAGGCGGAGTGATGCAATATTCGGCTTGTATGCCGAAGTGGTTGCAAAGGGAGGCCAGAGACATGCGCGTGGCATTGGCTTTTCCGTCCGCCGAGTATCCGGCGATGTGTGGTGTGCCGATGAACACCTTACTTAATAAGGTAAGATTAATGTCGGGTTCATTCTCCCATACATCAATAACGGCATCGGATATCTGTTTGGTCTTGAGAGCTTCCAATAAAGCATTTGTTTCTATTACCTCGCCGCGGGAAGTATTAACGATGACGGGGCAGCGCTTCAATGAACGAAAGAATTTACCATCAGCCAGATGGAAAGTCTTGTATTTCCCTTCTTTATATAAAGGTACGTGAAACGTGAGTACATCGCACTCTTCGGCAAGGAGTTGTAAGGGACTGAAATTAGTGCTTCCTTCTTCATCCTCCCGTGGCAGGTCGTTCAGCAGCACCCGCATGCCCAGTTCGCGGGCTACTTCTGCCACCTTGCTGCCCACATTGCCTACGCCCACAATGCCGATTGTCATTTCTGATAACTTCTTTCCTTTCAGAAGCTCCAATAATAGGAGGGTGGATTGCAGATACTGGGCTACGGAGGCGGAGTTGCACCCCGGAGCATTCTTCCAGACGATGCCTGCCTGGCGGCAATATTCGGTATCTATGTGGTCGAAGCCGATGGTTGCCGTAGCAATGAAGCGCACCCGGCTTCCTTCCAGTAATTCGCGGTTGCAATGGGTGCGTGTGCGGATTATCAATGCATCCGCATCTTTCACTATGGCTGGCGTGAAATCTTTTCCGGGAACGTACACGACTTCGTCAGCTATCTTTTCGATAGCCTCTTTTATAAAAGGTATTTTATTGTCGACAATGACTTTCATTTCTGCTTTTCTTTCTATGATTGTTGCAGGCAAAGTTAGTCATAAAAGCGGTAAACTGTTTGGTTGTGTGCTAAATAATACATAACTTTGTCAACTTGTACAAATGTTACGGTTTGTAGGATAAAGAAAAAACAGTTATAAGGAATGAAGTGTATCCATATCATTACGCCTGTAAAGGACTCCATAGAGTTAACTTTACAGACGGTCGATGCTATTATGGCATCTGACTTTAGAATTCCCTTTACTTATACCATCTATAATGATTTTAGTACGGAGGAAAACACGGCCAGGTTGCGGGAAGCTTCCTTGAAACAGGGTTGTGAATTAGTGAATCTTGCGGACATCACGAATCACCCTTCGCCTAATTATCTGCAGATTCTGCAAATGGCGCAAAAGCGTGCCATTGCGGAAGAAGCCGGGTTGCTTATAGTGGAATCAGATGTCGTAGTGAAGAAAGATACTTTGCAATCTTTGTTTGATGGCGCTTTGGAAAGAAAAGATTGCGGCATTGCTGCTGCTGTCACTGTAGATGAGAAAGGTGATATAAACTATCCTTATTTGTTTGCAAAAGGACGTGAAGGTCAAGTGTTTCCCGAGAAGAAACATTGTAGCTTCTGTTGTTCTCTCCTGACGCTGGATTTTCTTTGCTCTTTTGATTTTCATCAGTTGAATCCGGAAAAGAATTGGTACGATGTGACAATCTCCCATCAGTCATTGAAAGAGGGATTTCAAAATTATTTGTTTACCACACTTCCGGTGTGGCATCGTCCACATAGCAGTCGCCCATGGAAGCAACTGAAGTATAAAAATCCGTTGAAATATTATTGGTTGAAATATACTAAGGAATTGGATAAAATTTGAATATGCTATGGAATATCGATTAGTATCTGTTATTATACCTATTTATAACATGGCAAAGTATCTGTGTGAGACTTTGGACTCGGTGCTTGCTTCAGATTATCCTAATTTTGAAGTGATACTGATGGACGACGGTTCCACAGACAACTCGTTGGACATTGCTAAAGAGTATGCGGAAAAAGATGAGCGGATATATGTATATACTCAGCCGAATGGTGGTCCGTGTGTCGCCCGCAATCATGCCATATCATTGTCTCATGGCGTATATATACTGCCTGTAGATGCAGATAACCGAATCAGTTCAACATTCATAAGCCATGCTGTGGTAGAGTTGGAACGGGACCCGGAAGTGAAAGTAGTCTGTCCGCGAGCCGAGTTCATCGGCGACCGCAGTGGTGAGTGGAAGTTGCCGCCCTTTTCTTTGGGACTGCTGGCCCGTAAAAATATGATAGACACCTGCGCACTTTACAGAAAAACAGAGTGGGAAAGAGTGGGTGGATATTGTGAAGAAATCATAGCGCGCGAAGACTGGGAATTCTGGATATCTGTGTTGAAAGATGGTGGAAAAGTGGTGCGTTTACCCCAGATAGAATTGTATTATCGTGTGCGTGCCGGATCAAAAAGAATTATAGACCGCTCGTTAAAGCCACATGTTACGAAGGTACTCAACAAACGCCATGCCGAGTTCTTTGAACGGGAGTTGGGGGGAGTGCTGCGTTCCGTGCGTTCCTGGTCCAGGACCATCAATCGTATTGACCGTTTTTTCAAGCCTCGGCATGTTGTCGTTTCTCCTGATTATGCAAGCATGAGTGATTTTGTAAAAGTGCTTCCGGTTATCTTTGAGCATCAGGGCACTGTCATCTATAAGGGGAGAAATGAATTGAGAGAATTTGATATAGAAGGGCAAAAAGTGGTTGTCAAGTCTTTCCAGATACCTCATTTGTTGAACCGGATTATCTATAACTTTTTTCGGGAATCTAAAGCCCGGCGTTCCTTTCGCTATGCGGCTATGTTGCGGCAATTTAATATAGGTTCGCCTGCTCCCATTGGTTTTTGTTCTGTTTCCAGTTGGCTTTTGTTTGGTAAGAGCTATTTTGTTTCTTTAAAATCAGAATGCCCTTATACTTACAGGGATCTTTGGCAGGGAAATTTCTCGAACCAAGAAGAAATTCTTCGTGCTATAGCCCGTGCTACTGCAGCTTTGCATGAGCATGGAATTTTGCATAAGGACTACTCGGCAGGAAATATTTTATTTGCAGAAAAAACTGAGGGTATTTTTGTAGAAATCATTGACTTGAACCGGATGCGCTTTGGTAAAGTGTCTATGGAAGAGGGGTGTAAGAATTTTGAGAGACTGCCCGGTACGGATGAGATGTTTACCATCTTGGCCGATGAATATGCCAAATGTCGTGGTTTTGAAGCAGATAAGTGCTTGCAGTTGATAGAAAAGGCTCACAAGTCCTCTTTGCTCTTTTCATCTAAGGCTTCCTGAGTAGATAACCATAGATTGTCTCTTTGCTTTCGGGTGTGAGCATATTGAATTGTTTCTTATAAGTTAATTTGTGGAATCCGTAATTTGCACGGAATTCTTCCATAAGATTCTCGTCAAATGGCATGTTCAGGCACTTGGATAGATTGCTGATTTTTTGTAAAGGGACACTGTCTATCATTTCTGTAACTGCCGGAATGTTCTCATAGGCTATTGCAAAGAGGTAGTCGAAAAATAGGTAAGTAACGATCCGTTTATGATTTTTCCAGTAATTGTAGAAAGTATCTAGTAAGAAAGCTGGTAGGATATTATCTTTTCCACACGCCATAAAAAAAACAGTCCATCTGCCGTTTGCCACATTTGAGTTTCTTGCGACGTGGCGGCAACTATAGAAATTTGCATCAGGAGTAATAATAGAGTCGATATCTCTAGTAAAAAGTATGGTACTGTCAGCCCATATTCCTCCATGCCGTTTGAGTAGGTTGATTCTTAGTAAATCACTGAAGTGTGTGAGGCTTATTTCTTTATTTTGCACTTTTCGCAGGATGTATTCCGGTATCTTAGCGTATTCTTGGTAGTTCCTTTCCGTAATTAATATGACTGGATGGTTGCCTGCATGTCGTCGCACGGAAGCGTAGCAGGCTTTAATAATGTCCGGCATATTTTCTTCTCCCTGCCACCAGCATATCCAGATGGGGCATGTGCTGCCAATCGGGCTTTTTGTAGTATTTGCTTTTTTATATTTCTTCAGAATATCTTTAGCACCGGCTTTTTGCAGGATTACTGTTTTGAAGTATAGGTGTTTGCTGTTATGCAGAATCTTTTTCTCCACTGACTTGAAGAAAGATTTAACAGGACTGGGAGAGTTTTTGGGATTTGTAGGACTCATACTTCTGTATTATAGGTTGCTGGTGCAAAGATATAAGTTTGGATAGAATGTCATTTGCTTTTTCTTTTAAAAATAAGTTTTAATGTTACTTGTTTGAATAAGTGGCTTCTATTTGCTTTATCAGTTCTGTTTCTTGGGAACAGAATTTGCGGGCAAATAGCTTGTCGGAGGTGATTAGTTCACTGTAATCCTGTGCTTGCCATGTATAAGGGTTTCCCCGGTTCCAGTCAATCAGACGCATGCTTCCGGTATTATTATCGTCCGGATTATAGATGTTGCCTTTGAGCGGAGAGTTCCATAAGATAGTTTGGACAAAGATTTCATCAGGACAGAGTGTATATTTGAAACGGCGGAGGACGAATGTTTTCTTTTCTATCAGGTGCTGGCAGAGGTTGTGAGTGATACTAAACCATTGAGAACCTTTGCGAAATTCTATTTCTTGCTTTCTGCGGAAGCGGACTATTTTCTGTATTATCAATGCAAAGTTGTGGCATAGCGCCGTAATGATGTGCCATTTACTGTGATTGCGTTTTAAGTGTTTGGTAAAGAAATAGTATCGGGATACTTTTCGTTCTAAATCTTTCTGATGTTTATCTCCTGACCAGTAGCCCACAAATTCCTTGCCTGTATTTGCTTGAAAGAACGAATGAATGTAATTTTGTGTTTGTATGGGCAGGTCTGTTCCGGATAGAAGATGGTAATACGAATAAGTTTCTTGTGCCAGAGCTGTTTCGAGTAACAAGTATTCTGTCTCTACTTGACTGAGATCTCCCCAATAGACTTTATTTCGGGTAGATAATACGTGTAGTTGAGCCTTTCGCGCTTGGAAAGTACGTATTTTCTCATACAATTCTGTTGAACGCTGGTCTATATGTAAATAGATGTCATTCCGTTCATCGTCGAGCATCAGTAAAAGAGCCTTTAATACCGGATATTCGTTGTGGGCAATAATCAGGTAGGCATGTTTCATTACACTTACTTGTTGAATTTTTGTTTAAAGAATTCGGCGATGGTGTTGTCAGTCCGGATGAATCCGTCATGCCTCAACTGTTCGTAGGAATTTGCTCCTGTTATTCTGTCATATTCCTTTTCCAGTTGTCCATTCTTATACAGCTCATAGAAATAGCGCCAATGCATTCCTATATGCTTATGGTGATTTTGTTCTAACTGCTTGCCACCGTTAATCATTTTTTCCAGAAAACTTTTTTTATCACGGATGGAGTAGTGGTATATACATATATTACTTTTTTTCTCATTTTGTGGAAACATTAATACTTTATGGTTTCCGGTGGATATCTGGATGTACGAAGTTGTGCGGTGAAGTATTTTTCCTCTTTGCGGAAGATAAAGAGAATACCGGGATAGGTCGTAAACTCTATACTTCAGTGGGTTCACTATGGGATGTATGGACTGATTCCATTCCCAAAAAGGCTTTCCGGCTTCCGGATACATACACTTCATGGAGCATTTCAGTACATTGGCTTTTGTTGTTCTGAGTTCTGTTTTAAGGTCTCCGGAGGGAGAATACCATAATTCGTCAGCATCTGCATTGATAACCCAATCGGCATGATACTTTTTCTTGGCAAGTTTAATCATGCGGTCTACCCATACTTTTTGGTTGTAGTTGGTTGCCTTTTCAAAGATAACTTCTTTGATCCATCCTTTCTCCTGGTATTTCCGGATAATTTCAATAGTGCTGTCTGTGGAGTTGTTGTCAGTGATAATAAAGCTGTCTATTCCCATTGCTTTATGGAAACAAAGACTCTCTTCCAATATGTCTTCCTCGTTTTTGACTAATAATGTCATAATGAGTGTCGGATTGGATGTCTGCTTGAAAGCCTGCGGAACTTCCTTGAGTACATAGGCTATTTTATTCAGAAGAGGCGTTTGCATTAACTTTTAAATCATTGTTTAGGTTACGGATTTACAAAGATAGTTTATATTCTTATATAAACTTCAAAATATAGGTGAATTATTTGATTGGTAAGGTATAGTATCTTCGTTTTTTGCCATGTATATGGATGTTATTCGATATTTTAGGCTATCTTTGCAAAAATCTGACGGCGTAATCAAAGCATAGTAGCAAGTGAAAAAAGAGATACTTTTTATAATTGAAAATCTGAGAGGTGGTGGAGCCGAAAAAGTCTTGTTGGATTTACTCAAACGATTTGATTATACGCTTTATCATGTCTCCCTTCTTGTGGGGTATCCGGAAGGAGTCTATAAAAATGATATTCCGAAAGAAGTAGAACTCATCTTTTTATATAAGGAAAATCACACGTTTTGTCGTAAAGCATTCCGCTATTACAAAAAATATGGCGGCTTTTCTTATATGCTTAAGTATCAGTTGCAAAAGCGGATTAAAGCTTCTTATGATGTTATCATATCCTTTTTAGAAGGGCGTGCATTGCTTCTGCATAGTTTAATAAAAGATAAGGGGGAAATGAATATAACATGGGTGCATAGCGATTTGTCCACTTATCATTGGACGGCAGCGACTTTTCCTAATTTATCAGCAGAAAAAGCATGTTATGCTGCTATGGATAAAATTGTTTTTGTATCTCATCAAGCGATGAATAACTTCGCAGACGTATTTGATGTATCCGTACCTGTTGTATGTATATATAATATTATTGATACGGAGCATATTAGAGCATTGGCTGCAAAGGAAGATATTTCTTATCCTTGTTTCACAGTAACAACTATGGGGACGCTGAATAGGGTGAAAGCCTTTGATAAATTGGTATATGTGTCAAAGCACTTTTGTGATGCAGGTTATTCTATCCATTTTCAGATAATAGGAGAAGGAGAAAATGAAAAACAGTTGAGGAAGCTTTGTGAAGATTTGGGAATGCAGCATCAAATTAGTTTTTTAGGTTTTATGGAGAATCCGTATCCTTATGTGAAAAGTTCGGATATATATGTCAGCACTTCTTTGTCAGAGGGCTTTTCGTTGGTTATTGGTGAAGCTATGGGCTTGGGGGTTCCTGTTGTTGCGACCCATACTGCCGGTGCCATTGAATTATTGGATGGAGGTCAATGTGGAGTTCTGACGGAACATGATGTTGAAGCTATATATGAGGGAATAAAAAAATTAGTAGATGATAAAGAACTGAGGCAAAGATATGCAGAAAAGGCGGTCCGGCGTTCAGAAGTCTTTGCTGTGGATAAAATCATGCGACAAGTGTATGGGCTATTTGATTAGTATGTTTAACCTCTTTTTTTGAAGATAAATGGATATTGTATGCTCAACAGATAATAATTACGTTCAGCATTGTTGCTGCATGTTGGTGTCTTTTTTGGAAAATAACAAGGAAGATAGTCATTCTATTCATGTGCTTTCGGAGGAACTGAAACCGGAATACCTGAAACAGATAAAGGATGTTGTTGATTCTTATAAAGGACAATTCTTCTATTATGCAGTAAACCCTGACTGTTTGAAATTCTGTCCGGTTAAGGCTACCGATCATCTGAGTATAGCTACGTATTACAGACTGCTTATTGCCAATCTGTTGCCTCAGAGCTTGAAGCGAGTATTATATCTGGACTGTGATATTGTTGTTGACGGTTCATTGAAAGAGCTTTGGGATACACCATTAACAGGATATGCTTTGGCGGCAGTTGAAGAATTAGGTAGTTCGGCACAGGATGTTTATGAAAGGTTGGGGTATGATGCGAAGTATGGCTATTTTAATGCGGGAGTTTTATTGGTTAATTTGGAGTATTGGCGGGAAAATGACCTGACAGAAATCTTCTTTCAGTATATGGCTTCGCATTCAGACAAACTGAAAGCCCATGACCAGGATGTATTGAATGCTTTGCTGCATGATAAATGCTTGCATGTCTCTCAGAAGTGGAATGTTGAAGAGGCGTTCTATCATTACTATATAATTAAGAAATGGAGAAAGCGGGATAAAAATGAAATGAAATCGATACTTTTTCATCCGCTCATATTACATTATTCATGGAAACCTAAGCCTTGGGAGAAATCTTGTAGGCATCCTTTCAGGCTTAAATATTTTGAATATCTGGGCAAGGTAGTTGCCTTTGCAGATAAAAGGATGTCTTTTGGAGAGAGAATGTTGGCTCACTATGATAAGTTTTATTTCAAGTTATTGATTAACTTGGGAGTTAACGGTCATCGCTTCTATACGTTGGAGTAATGGTTGGTAATATTAAGAATAATAGGGTATATTAATCGGATGTGATATAAGCTTGAATATGATAATGAAGAAGATATTATTTATTATAGAAGGTTTGCATGGAGGTGGTGCGGAGAAGGCGCTGATTGAATTGCTTACTGAATTTGACTATGAACGGTATGATGTAACTTTATGCGTCATTCATTACGGAGGTATCTACATGAGCCAGATACCTGAACCTGTAAAGGTCCTGTATTTGTATGGTGAAAAGAAAGATTATTGGCATGAATCTTTTAAGAGGAAGACTTTTCGATATTACTGGAAATATGGTTCCACTTGGCTCATGCGTAAGGCCATACAGCACAAAATGAAGCGACAGCGGTTTGATACGATTATTTCCTTTCTGGAAGGAGCGCCTTTGTTGTTCCATAATCTGATACGACATTATGCAGATAGGAATATTGCATGGGTGCATTGTGATTTGTATAATTATCATTGGACTGAAAATGTTTTCAATGGTTCGGGCCTTGAAAAGTTGTATTATACAAATATGGATGAAATAGTTTTCGTTTCCCGCAATTCAATGGAAGCTTTCGGTAAGTTGTATGATATAAATGTTCCTAAGCGATGCATTTATAATATTATAGACGTGGACAAGATACATGCAAAGGCACTTCAAAAGGAGGTATTCCATCAGTCTTTCACTGTGATAGCAGTAGGGCGTTTGACAAAAGTGAAAGGCTTTGACAGGCTGGTGCGGGTGGCAAAAATGTTCAAAGAGAATGGTTATCATCTCTCTTTTCAGATATTAGGTATAGGAGAAGACGAGCAGGAACTATTGGCATTATGTGATGAATTGGGGGTAAAAGATTGTATCACTTTTCTGGGATTTCAAAATCCCCCATATCCATATTTGAAAGCTGCTGATGTACTGATAAGTACTTCTGAATCAGAGGGACTCCCTTTCGTTATTTGTGAGGCATTAGCTTTAGGCATACCTGTGGTGGCTACGAGAACAGCGGGTTCTGCGGAATTATTGGAGGATGGAAAATACGGATTACTGACCGAACATGATGACATATCTATTTATGAGGGGCTGAAAACCTTGGTGGATAATAAACAATTGCGTGATGACTTTAAATTGAAAGCAAAAGAAAGAGCTGAAATATTTGATGTGAAACGAACGATGCAAATGGTGTACCACCTGATAGGAGACTGATGTATGGCTAAAATATCTGTAATTATCCCTGTTTATAATGTGGAGAAAACATTAAAACGTTGTGTGGACAGTTTCTTATTGCAATCGTTTGAAGATTTTGAGTTGTTGCTGATAGATGATGGAAGTACTGACAAGACCGGGACTATTTGTGATGAATATGCACTGAAAGATACACGGATTAAGGTGATACATACAGCTAATGGAGGTGTTAGTAAAGCCAGAGAACTTGGAATAAAAGAAGCGACCGGAGACTATTCTATACATGCAGATGGTGATGATTGGGTAGAATCATCTATGTTGGCAGAAATGTATCAGGAAGCTGTAGGCAATGATGCGGACATTGTTATTTCTGATTTTTATTATGAAGAGGCTGGGAAGGTAGTGCAACGTGTACAAAAACCAACCGTATTAGAAGGTAAAAGCCTTGTGTGTGATATTCTAACAGGAAAAGTGCATGGCAGCACATGCAATAAGTTGGTGCGTCAAAGGCTGTATAGAGATTTTGATATTCATTTTCCGGTTGGTATTAATTATTGTGAGGATGCTCTGACTATGATTAACCTTTTCTTGCACGTACATCATGTCGTATATTTGCCTAAAGCATATTATCATTATATCTGTAATTCAGGATCTATAACCCGGCAGACTTCCAGAGATAAATTTGAGGAGAGACGGAAGTATATATCTCATTTGAGACAAATGCTGAAAGAACCTTGTTTTGAAGAGGCCATCTGGCAGACAGCTTTGCGAATGCAAGTGGATGCATACTATAGTAAATTATTCACGGCTCGGGAGTTAAAGACGCTGTTTCCGGTACGGAGAAAGTCTATCATGAATTCATCTTATTGTCGTAATCTTAAGCTGCTGATGCTTTTGGTATCTTGGGGTATGTATCCTTTGGCTGTTTTCTTGGAGAGAAAATATTTGCATGTCGAATAACTTCTATTTCATAGTTTCTGTGAAATAATCAATCTGTATTATGGAGGAAAAAACAAATCGCAAATTATTTTGCTGGTGTTTTTGTATGCTGTTGGCTTTATCCACATTGTCGCTGACATCGTATGCACCCTGGATTGGATATGTTTTTTATGCTGACCAAGGTTGGCATTTGGCTATAGGGCAGTGGATGAATGAGGGATTGGTTCCATTCAAGGATATTTTTGAAATGAAGGGACTTTTTTACTATTTTATTCAATACTTAGGAGTGAAGATAGCAGGCCCTCAAGGAGTTTGGTTGATTGAGGCACTTCTTTTGACGATGGGGTATGTATATCTCTATAAATTCTCCAAATTATATCTTTCGCATCATTGGTCTTTACTTGCCGTTTTCTTTTGTATGTTGTTGTATTATCCCCTTAATTATACAGGGGATACAACAGAGTCTATTGCCTTCTCTTTTGTTGTGATGAGTGCGTATTATATGCAGAAGGCATTGAAAGAAAAGGGAGAACTATCCAATTGGCATGTGTGGCTCATAACTCTTTGTTTTGTTTTGTTACTTCATGTTAAGCTAAACTATTGTAGCTACATTTGTATATTAGGTTTGTTTATTGTAGTAAAATTGGTTGTAGCTGCTCGGTACCGATTGTTGCTAAAGTACCTTGTACTTTTTTTATGTGGCATGCTTGTTTTTAATCTTCCGTTCATAGTCTATCTTTACGTTCATGGAGCACTGAAAGATTTTGTAGATGTATATTTTGCGTATGGCTTTGAGTATTCAGGAATGATTTCAAGCTCAGTCAAGATAGATAACTTTTTTCATGTGATGTGGATGTGGTTGTGTGATAAACAGATTTTTGTTGCTGTCATTGTAGCTTTGGTGGGGTATCGGTATTGGACAAAGAAAGGAGATGTACTTTATTTATTGGGTTCTTTTGTTTTTTCTGCTATATTTACGGTAGGAGCATCCGGTTATCCATTTGAGCATTACCGGATTATTATTGTTTGGCAGTTGGCATTTTTTATAACTGTCTTTTGCAGTTTGCTTTTTAAGGTTCAATATGTAGGGAAATACTTGTCGATTGCCTATATATTATATTTCTCTATTTCTACTTTTGCTTGGTGTCGTACTTATTATCGTCACGAGATAAGGGAAGAACCCAAATATTTAAGTGAGCCACGTGAATTGGCTGAAAAAATAAATGCTGTGCTTGCGCCGAATTCAAATATATTAATGGTAGACTGTCCTCCTTCTACGTACTATTGGTGTGGAAAGCCTTTAGCGATTAAATATGGTGCATTTCAGGATATGATTTTCAAAGCTCGCCCTGCGGCGGAAACAGACTTTTACAACCAGATAAGTATGGGGAAATGTGATGCAATTGTTTGTAGTTCACAATATTATTCCATACTAAAAGAAAAAATAGATATGAGTATATACTCTTATGTTGTTTCTGAAGGAGGTTATTGTATATTATTCAACGGGCAGTGATGCTTGTCTGTTGGTACCTCTCCCAAAATAATTAAAATGAATTATCTGATCGGAAACCTCATAAGCTTCCTTTGCAAAATCCACTTCTTCCTGAGTATAGCCTTCTCCTTCCACATTCATTTGTGACCCTACAGCAAATCCTTTCTTGTTAGGATTAAGAATACTTTCACCCAGTCCGGTCCAGTAATAATCATCCAGTTGAAGCAGATTCAGCAGGGTGGGATACATGTCTATCTGCCCCATTACCTCGTCATAGCGCATGCCTACGGGGGAGTTCACAACAATAAAGGGCGTGAATGGCTTATCAGATACAATACCTTTGCCGTGGGGATTATCACATAACTCAGCCCGGTAAGATGCCAGACCTTCATGGTCTCCTGTGATGACAATCAGTGTTTCCTCGTATTGTGGAAGCGTTTTCAGATATTCCACAAACTTTCCGATGGCTTTATCCGTATAACGGGCAGTAGTCATATAGCTTCCCATTTTCTCCGGAATATCGGCAGAGAATGATACCTCTCTCAGGTGTTCCGGCAATATGAACGGGGCATGGCCGGAGTAAGTGATGAACTGTATGTATGCATTTTCCCCTTTCTTCCAAATCTCTCCTTTGGATATCTTCTCCTGACATTGGACAAAGAATGAACCGTCTCCGGTGCGCTTATGTGTCCCGAAAGCTTCGGTCAGTTTAAAGTCGTGATAAGCGAGGATGGTATCTATGCCAAAACTGTAAGCGATGGGGCCTTGGTTCCATGTAGACACTTTGTCTATGGTCAGCAAGTAGTTGCGTGATTGCTTTTTCTCCCGCATGGCTTTCTGGAGTGAGGGATAGACATGATTGGGATATTGACTGCTGTAAGTGCCGCTGTTTAAAGGAAGCAGCCCGGTGCAGAGCATTAGCTGTGCATCGATGGAACGGCCGCCTTTTACTTGTGTCAGCACATGCGGGGCATAAAGCGTGGTGGAATCTTTCAGCAACTTGTTCAGATAAGGAGTGATTTCCTGTCCTTCCACTTCTTTTTCCAGCACCCAGCTTTCCAGTGATTCTGCAAAGATGATGATGCAGCTATTACGTTGGCTGCCACTACAGCTATCCGGTACGGCAACTTCGTGTTTGGGCTTTTGAGCCAGCCAATCTTCTATTTCTTTTTGTGCTTCGGGAGTCAGCTCGGCTTGCTGGTTCATGAGGTCGTAGCACAGGCTGCCGAAGACGGTGTACATGGTAGCCCCGCTTGAACAGAGATAAGCCGCCTGGCGGACTTTGGCGTTAGCTGCCTTGAATCCGCCTTTTGTCATTGTCACGATGGTAAAAATGCAGATGATTGCTGCCAGTGTTCCCAGATATGGAAGAACGGATACAGGGCGTTTCAGGTGTGGTGCTTTTTTGGTACGCAGATGAATCAGGACGGCGGCAATGGTAGATAGCGGAAAGAGCAAGTCGTACCACCGGAGGGAATCCACCACGCTTCCGGTGAAGTCCGCAAGGTTGCCCGATAGCCCGTAGCTGTTCAGCGGTATGGCGGTGTAATAAGTGCGGAAGTACATCAGGTTGGCTATCAGGAGAGCATCCAGCAGGAACATGATGACGGTTTCCGTTTTCCAGAGCTTGAAGAAAGCAAAAGGAATAATCAGTATAAGGGTAGCTATGAGCTTTGTTGTATAAAATTCGATGGTAGAGAAAGGAGCGAAGGTAGTGGGGATGCACCACAGCACATCAAACAGGATGAATTTAAGAAAAATAGTGATTCCGAATGTCAGTACGGACTTATCAATCTTTGTCATAATAAAGAGCTTTTTTGTATCTGGGTGCAAAGGTACAATATATTTTTCCGATTTCATTCCGTAACCTATATAAATGAACAACAGGACTTGTTTGTTTGGGGTTGTATGGATAAATCTCGTTAATAATGGACATGTCTTCTTTATCTTAAGGAATTTTCTTGTATCTTTGCGCCCTTAATTCGTTAATGACCAAGCAATGAAGGAATTCCTGCAATTAATGCGACGATTTGTGTCGCCTTATAAGAAGTATATAGGATGGGCAATCGTGCTCAATGTTTTATCGGCTGTATTCAATGTCTTCTCATTTACCCTGTTAATCCCTATTCTGAATATCCTGTTTAAGACGGGAGACGGTGCACAAGTATACCAGTTTATGGAGTGGGGAAGCGGCAGTACGAAGGATGTGGTGATAAATAACTTCTATTACTATGTGACCCGTCTGATTGAAGTACACGGACCGATAATGACGCTTCTCTTCATGGGGCTTTTCCTTGCCTTCATGACGATGCTGAAAACATCTTGCTATTTCGGTTCTTCCGCCATCATGATTCCTTTGCGTACGGGAGTTGTTCGTGATATCCGTATCATGGTTTATTCTAAAGTGATGCATCTGCCGCTCGGCTTTTTCTCTCAGGAGCGGAAAGGAGATATTATTGCCCGTATGAGCGGTGACGTGGGCGAAATAGAAAACTCCATTACCAGTTCGCTGGACATGTTGCTGAAAAACCCTATTTTGATTCTGCTTTATTTCGCAACGCTTATCATCACCAGTTGGCAACTCACTTTGTTTACCATAGTGGTGCTTCCCCTTATGGGCTGGCTGATGGGTAAAGTCGGCAAGAAATTGAAACGTCAGTCTTTGGAGGCGCAGGGCAAGTGGAGCGATACTATGTCGCAACTGGAAGAGACTCTGGGTGGTTTGCGTATCATCAAGGCTTTCATTGCCGAAGATAAGATGGTGGACCGTTTTACAAGATGTAGTAATGAATTGCGCGATGCGACCAATAAGGTAGCTATTCGCCAGGCGTTGGCTCACCCGATGAGTGAGTTCCTCGGAACGCTCCTTATTGTGCTGGTGCTCTGGTTCGGTGGTATGCTGATTCTGGGTGATGAACATTCTTCGCTGGAAGCTCCTACTTTCATATTCTATATGGTTATCCTTTATAGCATCATCAATCCGTTGAAGGAATTTGCAAAAGCAGGATACAACATCCCGAAAGGTTTGGCTTCCATGGAGCGTGTGGATAAGATATTGAAGGCTGAGAATCCTATCAAGGAGCCCGTAAATCCGCTTCCTCTGCATGGAATGAATCATAATATTGAGTTTAAGGACGTTTCTTTCAGCTATGATGGAAAGAGGGAAGTGCTGAAACATATCAACCTGGTTGTTCCTAAAGGCCAGACGATTGCCTTGGTCGGACAATCCGGTTCTGGTAAATCTACATTGGTCGATTTGTTGCCGCGCTACCATGACATACATTTCGGTGAAATTATGATTGATGGTGTCAGCACCAAGAACTTCCGTATTCACGACCTGCGCGGTCTGATAGGAAATGTAAATCAGGAGGCTATCCTGTTCAATGATACTTTCTTCAATAACATTGCTTTCGGTGTGGAGAATGCCACGCTGGAACAAGTGATGGAAGCGGCCAAGATTGCCAACGCCCACGATTTTATCATGGAAACCGAACATGGCTACAATACGAATATCGGCGACCGCGGCGGCAAGCTTTCCGGCGGACAACGCCAGCGTATCAGTATTGCCCGTGCCATCCTGAAGAATCCGCCTATCCTTATCCTCGATGAGGCTACTTCCGCTCTTGACACCGAATCCGAACGTCTGGTGCAGGAGGCTTTGGAGCGCTTGATGAAAACCCGTACCACGATTGCCATTGCCCACCGCCTTTCTACCATTAAGAATGCAGATGAAATCTGTGTGCTCTATGAAGGAGAAATAGTGGAACGCGGCAAGCATGAGGCTCTGTTGGATAAAGACGGATACTATAAGCGCTTGAATGATATGCAGTCTCTGTCTTAAATAAAAAGCAAATAAAAAAAAGATTTTGTTGATTTTGTCAGCACTCCAGCACTGATGACTCTCAAACCCTTTGTTGATCGGGGATTGAGGGTTGTGCTGACAAGGTGATTGCAGGTGACGACAAGCCTTTTGTCAGCACTGCTTTTCTTGACTTGTTTCCGGATGTATTTAAAACACGGAAGCACAGAGTTTAAGTCAATGTATCTTGTTGGAATCCATTATGTTGCAGTTTCCTTGAGGTAGGGAACGGGCGTTTCTAAGCCTAGGGAACGACTGTTTCTCCTAAAGGAAACGCGAGTTTCTCTTAATGGGAACTGTCGTTTCCCTTAATGGGAACGCAAGTTTCCTATCGTGGGAACGCGAGTTCCCGCTGCTGGGAACGGACAGCAAAGCTTGTTTCGTTGACTTTAATGAAAGGGAGGAATGAGAATGGAAAGGCTTATTTTCTTCCGAAGTCAGCAGGTATTTCTCCCCACTGTTTGGTTTCCCATTTCATGATTTTGGTAGTGTAGGTGTTTTCGCGCAGCCACTTTTCGGCACGCTCTATCAATTTGAAAAGCTCCTCCGTTTTGGGTTCGCGTGGCAGTTTTGTCTTGCATTTCTTTTGCTTTATCCAGTTGATGGCATTCACGCTGTCGCTGTAGATGGGCATATCGAACCCTTTCTGTTTCAGCAAAGCAAGTCCGTGGACGATGGCGAGGAACTCACCGATGTTGTTTGTGCCGTACACAGGGCCGAAGTGGAACACTTCCTGCCGGCTTGCCACGTGTACGCCCCGGTATTCCATTGCTCCGGGATTGCCGCTACAGGCTGCATCTACGGCAAGACTATTCTCTGTTACACAGGCGGGGAGAGGGGCATCGGCATCTTTTCTGGGAGTATGAGTGGCGGCGGGTGCCCGTTTGATATAATCATACGGAGAGGATGCAAAGGCTTTTTCCGCTTCTTCGCGCGTCTCGAACGATTTGTACTTCGCTCCTTCGTAACCTTTGGTTTGCAACTGGCAGTCTGTCCAGGAAGTGTAAATACCCGGATTGCCGCCTGCCCATACAACGTAAAATTTCTCCTTTCCCATATCGGGGGGCAAAGGTACAAATATTCTGTAACTTCGAACAAGTTTCCTCTTTCACTTGTTCCCTTATATGAAACAAAAATGATAAATACCAAAAGAAAGGACTCAATATGATTAGACAACGGACATTTGCTGAGGCATTGGAACATCGCCGCAGCTATTATTCCATCAGTAACGACTCTCCGGTTCAGGATGAGGAGATTGTACACCTCATTCGTACAGCAGTGAAATATGTGCCTTCGGCATTCAATTCTCAGACTACGAGAGTGGTGCTGTTGCTGGGCGACGAACACCAGAAGTTATGGAGAATTGTGAAGGACCAGTTGGAAGAACGCCTTTCCGAAGAGCGCTACCGCCAGTCGGAAAAGAAGATAGATACTTCGTTTTCTTGCGGATATGGCACGATACTTTTCTTCGAAGACCAATCCATAGTAACGGAATTGCAGAAAGCATTCCCCACTTATCAGGATAATTTCCCGACCTGGTCGCAGCATACCTCTGCCATGCACCAGCTTGCCATCTGGACTATGCTCGAAGACAAAGGCCTGGGTGCTTCCCTGCAACACTACAACCCGTTGATTGACGAAGAAGTGCGCCGCACCTGGAAGTTGCCCGAAAGCTGGCAACTCGTTGCACAGATGCCTTTTGGCACTCCTGTAGCCGAACCGGGAGAAAAAGAATTCAATGATTTGAGTGAACGCATTAAAATTTTCACCTGATAGTAAATCCTCTCAGAGTAGAATTGCTTACCTTTGTACGCAAAGGTAAGTGCTTATGATACGTATTTTTTTAACCGGCTACATGGGAGCCGGTAAAACAACTTTAGGAAAGGCTTTTGCCCGCGAACTCGGTGTGCCGTTCATTGATTTGGACTGGTACATTGAAGAACGGTTTCACAAATCCATACGTGAACTGTTCACCGAGCGGGGAGAGGCCTCTTTTCGTGAACTGGAACAAGCCATGCTGCATGAAGTGGCCGAGTTTGAAGATGTCATTATTTCGACCGGAGGCGGCACGCCTTGTTTCTTCGATAATATGGAGTACATGAACGGATGCGGACAGACGGTTTTTCTCGACGTGCATCCCGATGTGCTGTTCCGCCGCCTGCGTGTAGCCACCCAGCAACGTCCCATTCTGCAAGGAAAAACGGACGAGGACCTGCGGGCTTTCATTATGGAAGCCTTGGAAAAACGTGCTCCCCACTATGGAAAGGCAAGCTACCGTTTTGATGCCGGATTACTGGAAAGCCGTCGGCAAATATCAGAATCCGTACAGAAATTGCGTGCCTTACTGGGTGTTTAACCACTTGTAAATGTGTAATTTTGGGTGGAAAACGCGATAAATCTCAGGAATTATTGTATTTTTGTCGCCCTATTAAAATCAAACAATAAACATTCGAGTAACAAAAAATGAGAAAATGGCGTATTGAAGATTCAGAAGAGCTTTACAATATTACAGGTTGGGGCACTTCGTACTTTGGTATCAATGACAAAGGTCATGTAGTGGTGACACCTCGTAAAGACGAGGTCGGCGTTGATTTAAAAGAATTGGTGGATGAGTTGCAATTGAGAGACGTAGCAGCCCCCATGTTGATACGCTTCCCCGACATTCTGGACAACCGGATTGAGAAGACTTCTTCCTGTTTTAAACAGGCTGCCGAGGAATATGGCTACAAAGCACAGAACTTCATCATCTATCCCATCAAGGTTAATCAGATGCGCCCTGTGGTAGAGGAAATTATCAGCCACGGAAAGAAATTCAATCTCGGATTGGAAGCCGGCTCGAAGCCTGAGCTTCATGCCGTGATTGCCATTAACTCGGATTCGGACTCGCTGATTATCTGCAACGGATACAAGGATGAAAGCTACATAGAGCTGGCTTTGCTTGCCCAGAAGATGGGTAAGCGAATTTTTCTTGTAGTAGAAAAAATGAACGAGCTTAAACTGATTGCCAAGATGGCGAAGCAACTGAATGTTATGCCCAATATTGGTATTCGCATCAAGTTGGCTTCCTCCGGAAGTGGCAAATGGGAAGATTCAGGAGGCGATGCAAGTAAATTCGGACTCTCTTCCAGCGAATTGCTCGAAGCGCTTGATTTTCTAGAAGCAAAAGGATTGAAAGATTGTCTGAAATTAATACATTTCCATATCGGAAGTCAGGTGACGAAGATACGTCGCATCAAGACGGCGTTACGCGAAGCATCTCAATTCTACGTGCAGCTTCATGCTATGGGATTTAAGGTTGAATTCGTAGACATTGGCGGCGGTCTGGGGGTAGATTACGACGGAACGCGCTCGTCCAGTAGCGAGAGTAGTGTCAACTATTCCATTCAAGAGTATGTGAACGACTCTATCTCTACACTGGTGGATGCCAGTGATAAGAATGATATTCCCCATCCCAACATCATTACAGAAAGTGGACGTGCATTGACCGCCCACCACTCCGTGCTCATTTTTGAAGTGCTGGAAACTACCACTTTACCCGAATGGGATGATAATGAGGAAGTGACTGAAGAAGACCATGAATTGGTGCAGGAACTTTATGGCATTTGGGACACGCTGAACCAGAACAAGATGCTGGAAGCCTGGCACGATGCACAGCAAATTCGCGAAGAAGCGCTCGACCTGTTCAGCCACGGCATTGTGGACTTGAAGACGCGTGCGCAGATAGAACGCCTCTATTGGTCCGTGATGCGCGAGGTGAACCAGATTGCCGGCGGATTGAAGCATGCTCCCGATGAACTTCGCGGACTGCCGAAGTTGCTGGCAGACAAATACTTCTGTAACTTTTCGCTCTTCCAGTCCCTGCCGGACTCTTGGGCCATCGACCAAATATTCCCTATAATGCCTATCCAGCGTCTGGACGAACGTCCCGACCGTGCGGCAACCCTGCAGGACATCACTTGCGACTCCGACGGAAAGATTGCCAACTTCATCTCTACCAAGAATGTGGCGCATTATCTGCCCACCCATTCTTTGAAGAGTAAAGAGCCTTATTATATGGGTGTATTCCTGGTGGGCGCTTATCAGGAAATCCTGGGTGATATGCACAATCTCTTCGGAGATACGAATGCCGTGCATGTGTCCGTTAGTGAGAAAGGATATTCCATCGAACAAGTGATTGATGGTGAAACAGTGGCAGAAGTGCTTGATTATGTACAATATAACCCCAAGAAACTGGTTCGCACACTGGAGACTTGGGTGACTCAATCAGTAAAAGAGGGACGCATCTCGTTGGAAGAAGGGAAAGAATTCCTTTCCAATTATCGTTCCGGTCTGTACGGATATACTTATTTGGAGTGAATTAGTTACGAGCTACGAGCTACATGCTACGAGTACTATGCAGCATGCCTGCGCAGCCACTTGTAGCTTGTAGCTCGTAGCTAAAAACTTATAACTATGAGAGAGAAACTGACAGTAATTAAAGTGGGTGGCAAAATCGTGGAGGAAGAAGCCACCCTCCATAAGTTGTTGGATGACTTTGCAGCTATCGAGGGCTATAAAGTCCTGGTGCACGGAGGCGGTCGTTCGGCTACGAAACTTGCCGCACAACTGGGCATCGAAAGCCAGATGGTGAACGGACGCCGCATTACGGACGCCGAAACACTGAAAGTAGTGACGATGGTGTATGGCGGATTGGTGAACAAAAATATCGTAGCCGGTCTGCAAGCACGTGGTGTCAATGCGTTGGGACTGACAGGCGCAGATATGGACGTCATCCGTTCCGCAAAACGTCCGGTGAAAGACGTGGATTATGGTTTTGTGGGTGATGTGAAGCAAGTGAATGCAGAATTCCTGGGCGATCTGATTCATAAAGGAGTAGTACCTGTAATGGCTCCGCTGACGCACGACGGTGCGGGCAATCTGCTGAACACGAATGCCGATACCATTGCCGGAGAGGCGGCAAAGGCACTTGCCACTTTGTTTGACGTAACGCTGGTATTCTGCTTTGAGAAGAAAGGGGTGCTCCGCGACGAGAACGATGATGACAGCGTGATACAGCAAATCACTCCTGCCGAATTCAAACAATATGTGGAGGAAGGCGTTATTCAAGGAGGTATGATACCGAAGTTGGAGAACTCTTTTGAGGCTTTGAATGCGGGAGTCGGGGAAGTAGTAATTACCTTAGCGTCAGCAATTAATGAAAGTGGCGGAACCCGCATCAAAAAATAATTCAAAAAAAAGTAGTGAGCAACTGTAACTTTCCATATACTTAACCGTCATTATTAATAGAGATGCAAGAAATCAGTTTTCGGAATGACATTCTCCCTCTGAAAAATAAACTCTTTCGGTTGGCTCTCCGGATTACTTTCGACAGGGCAGAGGCAGAGGACGTTGTACAAGAAACACTGATAAGAGTTTGGAACAAGCGCGATGAGTGGACGAAGTTCGGTTCTATTGAAGCCTATTGCCTGACAGTGGCAAAGAATCTGGCGATAGACCGCAGCGAGAGAAAAGACGCCCAGACCGTGGAACTGACACCGGAAATGGAACAAGCTCCGGAAGCATCCAGCCCTTACGACCGCCTGGTGGACAAGGAACAAATGACATTGATTCACCGTCTGGTTAATGAGCTTCCCGATAAACAACGGCTGATTATGCAGCTTCGGGATATCGAGGGTAAAAGCTATAAAGAAATTGCAGTCGTCCTGCACTTAACGGAGGAACAGGTAAAAGTGAACCTCTTCAGGGCGAGGCAGAAAGTAAAACAACGGTATTTAGATATAGATGGTTATGGACTTTAAATATATAGAACAACTCTTGGAACGCTACTGGCAGTGCGAGACTTCCCTCGAAGAAGAAGCGCAGTTGCGTACTTTCTTCAACGGAAGCGACGTTCCCGAGCATTTGCTCCGTTACAAAGATTTGTTCGTATATCAGCAACTGCAACAGGAAGTGGGATTGGGTGAAGACTTTGATGCCCGCGTGCTTGCAGAAGTGGAAACTCCGGTAGTGAAGGCGAAACGCCTGACGCTCACTGCACGTTTCATTCCGCTGTTCAAAGCCGCCGCAGTAGTGGCAGTGGTACTTTCATTAGGGAATGTGATGCAACATTCTTTTTATAGTGATGTGAAAGAAGTAGCCGCCGCCGATACGATTGGCAAACAAATTACCGCACCTTCGGTAGCTCTTTCCGGTGATATGACGATTACCCACGAACAACAGATTCTGGATAGTCTTCAACGGGTAGATAAGAAGGTTGAATTGAAGAAATAACATTTTCATTTGCTTTAAACATAAATATAGTTAGTGTGCTTTATTAAAACAACAAATTGAGGCTGTGAAGTTTCAATTCTCTCAAATTCTTATAAAAAACTAACTAAGATAGATGGGGCGCCGCGAGATGCAGCGCCCCTTTTATTGTATGACGGGCATGTTATACATCTGTGGTGAAATTCCATACGGGGCGTAGTTG
>CAMTFK010000044.1 GCA_947071285.1 uncultured Bacteroides sp.
TCAGAGTCTCAACAGTCAGTTTCATTAAATCAGCAAAACAAGCAGGCTGAACGCCTTCGCGTAAAAAGGCACATACCCTTAAATCCTCTTCCGTAAGCTTTGGACTTATCCCTCTCAATTTGGATACAAGTCCGTAAACACTTTCCTGAAGTCGCAAAAGTTCGGTCCAGTCTTTCTCAGAAAAAAAAGATACTTTAGAAGATAAAGCCGTTCGTTCCTTCAATTGGCGGACTTTTGAGACAACCGGAGAGCTCTCATAAATATGTTGTTGGAGGGATTGATATTTTTCTTCGAGGTAATTACAGTGCATCACCAGTTTGTCAGCTTCGACCTCTTTCATCTGCATTTCTTCCTTAAAGGTATCCAGTTGCGAATGTACTGTCAGATGTTTCTTCCAAAGTAACCCGAGCAAGAGAGACATAACACCAAATAAACCTAAAGCAGAAGATAAAATGACAGTAGAGTTATCTTTGCTGTCAATCAACATCAACTGGCTGGCGTATGCTTTTCTTTCCATCTCCAGTGCTTCGTCAAAGTTTTCATATTTCTGATAATACAGGCTGCATCTCTTGCAAATCTTAGTCATTTGCTCATATTCTTCTGCTTGTGCAGCTAATTTTATTGCTTCCTTGAAATGAACTTCGGCGTCTTTCTCCTGATTCAAATCACTCTCTACGCATGCCAGATAATAATAGGCTCTCGACTTTTGAAGTTCATTTCCATATTGCTCATAATAAGATACCGCCTGACGAATCTGATTATCAGAAGAATGAGGTATATTCTTATCTTCATTGAATTGAGTACAAAGCAAATTATATTCTGCAAGTTGCTCCTCATTCATCTGGTTCATTTGAATCGTTTCAAGAATAATGGATGCCGTATCCGGATCTTGCTCTATTAATTGAGCGGCTTTGTCCAATCCTTGTTTCACATTAGTCCCCTCCGGATGACATGCAACCAAAGAAAGGATAAATACATACAATAAAATTCGAAGATTACTCATATTCCCAATTTTTAATCTCTGCATACAAATATGCGACAAATTTATAAGATTATTGTTAGAGTAGCGAATATTTCTTCCTTCTTTTAGCAAACCCTAATTCTGATATCACAATTGTCAAATAATTACTTCACCGCATACGGAGAAATCATTTTTTGTAATATGCCTATTCGCTTTCTATGACCCTTATCGATAAAATTTCAAATATGCCTCCAGAAGTATCTGTAGCGTACCCGGTATGCACTTGCTCCGTACCCGCTCCGTACTTTCTTCGTGTAGAGGTACCTCTGACCGAAGAATGTACGGAGCAAGTATGGCCCTGATACGATTCGGGTACGGAGCAGATACAAAAGAAACACATCACGAAGAAAAAGGAGATAGTATAGAAAAGATACCAATATTCATATAAATCACAAGCGTACCATCATACAAACTCAGTTCTTTTCTTGAATATCTATAAGCTCTTCCTAAACTTTTCCATACAAAATTTGCTTATTTGCCCAAGAAATCGTATATTTGACTTAAACAAGTCAGATTATGTCAAATCCGATTATTCCGGGCATATCCGAAGCTGAACAAGACCTGTTGTATAAAAAACTAAACGAATACAATCTGGGAAGAGCCTCTTACAAAGAGGCTGGTGCCTATCTTGTTGTGTTGCCTCGTCCCGAGTATCCCCGCTATTCATTATGGATTTATTCGCCCCTGCCCGAACGGCAGTCCATCTTTTACATTCAGGACCTTTCCGAAGATATCAATGAGAGCTTACGGGTGGCAAGTAGCCTATGCTATTATTCTCCCCGCTGCATGCTACTGGTGGAATACAATGCCAAACGCATGCAGAGCAGAGGAGACGACATTATTTCCATCGGTAAATATCACGGCCATTTCCTTCACGAAATCTTTCGCATCGACCCGGGATATATCAGTTGGGTTGCCTATAAGTTCACCCCACGCATCCCTAAGCAGGAACGCTTCGTGCAGATTGCACAGATATATCACTCTGTCCATCTCGATATTCAGAAACAACAGGCACGACAAAAATATTCCACCAGCCGTTTTCTGGGGAAGGAAGGGGAGAAAGTGGCAGACCTTACCTTGAAAGTGCTCCGCGTGCGACTGGAAGACGATCCTTACAAGACCATCGTAAAAGGAAATACCCCTTATTTCTACATTCGGCAGATACTTACGCTGGAAGATTCTATCGGCAACCTCGTCACTTTCCGGACAAGTGCCCGCACAGCAAGCCGAGAGTCGTGCCAACTGCCGGGTACGGAACATGCTTTCCAGCCGGGAGAAACGGTATACATTGCTTCGGCACGCATCGCACGCACCTACACTTCGGGAAATAAGCAGTACACCCGCCTCAATTATGTTAAGTTTAAATAAGCTTAAAATATAAGCCGTTATCTTTCCCGTTAAAAACATTCATCCTTACTTTACCGGCAGAAAAGGGGGTGCTATAAAAATAGCTGAGATTATACCCAATGAACCTGATACGGTTAGTACCGTCGAAGGGAATTTTCTTTCTATATTCTACTATTCGTTTATACTACTATCCCTTTCTGTAAGTAGAACCTCTAAAAATTCAGAGTTTGAATGTTTGACGTACAATTCATTACGCATTTTACGGCATCTATTTCATACTTGGACTCCGCACGTATAGCCCTCGAAGGGGGCTGCCGCTGGGTACAGCTTCGGATGAAAGACGCTTCCGAAGATGAACTGAAAGCCACAGCCATACGCGTGCAGGACCTCTGCCGCCAATACGGGGCTACCTTCATCATTGATGACCACGTAGACCTGGTGAAACAGATTGGTGCGGACGGTGTCCATTTAGGAAAATTGGATATGCCGATAAAAGAAGCAAGGGAGAGACTGGGCAAAAGTTTCATCATCGGTGGAACCGCTAACACTTTTGAAGACATCAGGCAGCATGCCACCGATGGCGCAGACTACATTGGTTGCGGCCCCTTCCGTTTCACCACCACCAAACAGAAGTTATCACCCATCCTGGGACTGGACGGCTATCGCTCCATCCTGACGCGAATGAAAGAAGAAGGTCTTTCAATTCCCGTCGTCGGCATTGGTGGAATTACTCGTGAAGATATCCCGGCATTGAAAGCCGTAGGACTAAGCGGGATAGCACTGAGCGGTGGTATTCTGAAAGCCGGGAATCCTGTGCGTGAGATGGAGACAATCATACAACTGACCGAATAGCAATCAATTATTGAACCATGGAAGATAAAACAAAAATCACCTATCCCGATTCCGAGAAAGTCTACATGCAGGGTGAGCTTTTTCCTTACCTGAAAGTGGGTATGAGAAAAGTGAATCTGACGCCTACCGTAGTAGTGGAAAACGGGAAGAAAATCATCACGGAAAATGCACCCGTGTACATCTACGACACAAGTGGAGCATACAGTGACCCGAACCAGAAAGTCGACTTAAAGAAAGGTCTGCCCCGCCTCCGCGAACCGTGGATACAGGAGAGGGAAGTGGAACGACTGACAGCAATCAGTTCCGAATACGGCAAGATGCGCCTGGCAGACAAGAGCCTCGACTCTCTCCGTTTTGAGCATATCACCCTGCCCTACCGTGCCAAAGCAGGCAAGCAGGTTACGCAAATGTACTATGCCAAAAAAGGAATTGTCACCCCGGAAATGGAGTACGTTGCCATTCGCGAAAACATGAACTGTAAAGAGTTGGGCATAGAAACTTACATCACACCGGAATTTGTGCGGGATGAGATTGCAGCAGGACGTGCCGCACTGCCTGCCAACATCAACCATCCTGAGGCCGAGCCCATGATTATCGGTTCCAAATTCCTCGTCAAGATAAATACGAATATCGGAAACTCCGCCACTTCTTCCACTATCGAAGAGGAAGTGGAAAAGGCTGTGTGGAGCTGCAAATGGGGAGGCGATACGCTGATGGACTTGTCTACGGGAGAGAACATTCACGAAACGCGTGAATGGATCATTCGCAACTGTCCTGTTCCGGTGGGTACAGTTCCCATGTATCAGGCCATGGAGAAGGTACGTGGAAAAGCCGAAGACCTGACCTGGGAATTATTTCGGGATACCCTCATCGAACAGTGCGAACAGGGGGTGGATTACTTCACTATCCACTGCGGTATTCGCCTGAAGAATATACATTTCGCCAACGAACGACTTTGCGGAATGGTGAGCCGGGGCGGAAGCATCATTTCGCAATGGTGCAAAATGCATCAGAAAGAGAGCTTCCTCTATGAGCATTTTGATGATATATGCGATATATGTGCGCAATATGACGTAGCCCTGTCACTGGGTGATGGTTTGCGTCCGGGAGCCATACGGGATGCCAATGACCGGGCACAGTTTGCCGAACTGGATACAATGGGAGAACTTGTGGAACGTGCATGGGCAAAGAATGTACAGGCATTCATTGAAGGACCGGGACACGTGCCGATGCATAAAATCAAAGAGAACATGGACCGCCAGATAGAGAAGTGCCACGGAGCACCATTCTATACACTCGGCCCGTTGGTGACAGACGTTGCACCGGGCTACGACCACATTACAAGTGCCATCGGAGCTGCACAAATCGGTTGGTACGGAACAGCGATGCTTTGTTATGTGACTCCGAAGGAACACCTTGCTCTGCCACAAAAAGAGGATGTACGTGTAGGTGTAGTCACTTATAAGATTGCCGCACATGCCGCCGACCTAGCCAAAGGACATCCGGGGGCGGAAGTCCGGGACGATGCTTTGAGTAAGGCACGTTATGAATTCCGCTGGAAAGACCAGTTCAACCTGAGTCTTGATCCGGAAAGGGCACTCCAATATTATAAAGAGGCCAACCACCTGAATGGAAAGTATTGCACCATGTGCGGACCTAATTTCTGTGCTATGCGCATTAGTCAGCAGTTAAAGAATTGCAATGAATGAGCTACGGGCTACGAGCTACAAGCTACAAGTGGCTGCGCTATGAAACGGCAAAGCACTTGTAGCTGGTAGCTTGTAGCCCGTAGCTCGTAGCTCGTAGCTTATAACATATTACTTTTTAAACTTATTATATTATGATTGAAACTAAAGTATCCAAAGGTATCATTAGTACCTATTTTGAAAAATTAGAAAGGAATCTTGACTTGGACGTTGCTATTGTCGGTGGCGGTCCCTCAGGGATAGTAGCAGCTTATTATCTGGCAAAGGCCGGATTAAAGGTGGCACAGTTCGACCGTAAGCTTGCCCCCGGCGGCGGAATGTGGGGCGGTGCCATGATGTTCAACCAGATTGTTATCCAAGAAGAAGCAATTGATATTGTAAAGGAATTCAATATCAACCATGAGAAGTATGAAGACGGACTGTATGTAATGGACTCGGTAGAAAGCACTTCTGCCCTGCTCTATCAGGCTGTTCATGCGGGTGCCACCATCTTCAACTGCTACTCTGTGGAAGATGTCATCTTCAAAAACAACACAGTGAACGGAGTGGTAGTAAACTGGACTCCCGTATTGCGTGAAGGCATGCACGTAGACCCATTGAACATTCTCGCCAAGATAGTAGTGGACGGAACAGGACATGACAGCGAAATAGCTGCCACCGTAGCACGCAAAAATGGTATCCGTCTGGCAACAGAAACGGGTGGTGTGATTGGCGAACGTTCGCTGGACGTAGTGGCAGGAGAAGATGAAGTAGTAAACGGAACGAAAGAAATCTATCCGGGATTGTATGTTTGCGGTATGGCTGCATCTGCCGTTTCGGGCACTCCGCGCATGGGACCAATCTTCGGTGGAATGCTGATGTCAGGAAAGAAGGTTGCTGAGGAAATTATTGCGAAGTTGAAGAAATAATCTTTTGCAGATTGCCTTTTCTTACTATATGAGGTTGTGTCAACACAGCCTCATATTTCTTTTCTGTGGGAGCACTATCCGGCAGCTTCTTTCAGTCTTCCGAAGTGGGAAAGGACTTTTTTTGCATCCTCCCACGTCCGGTAGCGGTTCCAGATATCTCCCAGCAAGGCTGCACCGCCAAAACCAAGGGCTTTTATTTCTGAAAGGTTCGCCGCGCTTATTCCACCTAAAGCGACAACTTTTTCATTAATAATCCTTTCTGCTTGTGCCTGTCGTAAGGCTTCCTGAGAATATCCCGAACGATACCCCTGCTTGGAAATGCTATCATAGACAGGACTCATCAGTACATAGTCAAAGTGGGAAGCCATAGTTTTCACCTCTTCAAGGCTATGGCAAGCACGGCTCAGTAATCCCTGATACCCTTCCGGTGCTTCCGAATGACGGGAATTCAAGTGAATTCCCCCCAAAGAAAACTCGTCTTTCAGCGGAAAGAAATCATGAATAACAATCTGTTTCCTGTATTCCATAGAAATCCCATGCAAAAGATTCCCGACTTCATGAGCCGTAGCATCCGGCTTGCGCAAGTGCAGCAAGTCCAGTCCGACTTCAAATAGTCCGGTGATGATTCGGGCTTCCTCCGGAATGAAATCCGGAGACGTAATAACAATAAGTTTCATATCTCTATTCCTCAGTTACGGGGTCCACCGGATTTACCAAATATGGGAAATGGCACAAAGGTCCGTTCCCCTGCCCTATACGTAAATCTTTCCCGGCTTCAATGGCCTTGGTTATATATGTTTTAGCCAGCTCCACCGCTTCATACAGAGGGAATCCTTGTGCCAGAAAGGTTGCGATAGCCGAAGAAAGAGTACATCCCGTGCCATGTAGGTTTCCAGAATGAATGCGTCTGGCACCAAAAAGATGAAGTTCATGCCCGTCATAAAGCACATCACACATTTCGTTGCCTGTCAGATGTCCGCCTTTGACCAGACAAGCACATTGATACTTCTCATACACCAGATGTGCAGCAAGTTCCATATCATCTACCGTATGGATGGGCTGTTGCAACAAAACTTCTGCTTCATGCAAATTAGGGGTTACAAGAGATACTGCGGGAAGCAGCTTGGTGCAAATAGCTTCTACCGCCTCATCTGTCATAAGCTTGTGCCCACTGGTAGAAACCATTACCGGGTCGTAAATAACCTGGCGAGGAGAGTACTGATGCAGCACACGCACAATCTCATTAATAATCTCCACATTCCCGGTCATACCTATCTTAATGGCATCCGGTTTCAAGTCTTCCAGTATAGCCTCCATTTGCCAGCCAACCACCTCTGCTTCAACGGGATGCACACCCTGCACACCCAACGTATTCTGCACCGTAATCGCAGTTATTGCCGTTGCCGCATATCCACCTAATGCCGATATGGTCTTTATGTCTGCCTGTACACCCGCACCGGCAGAAGAATCAGAGCCGGCAACAGAGAGAATAATTACTTTCTTATCCATATATACTGTAACTTACAGTTTTATGACGCTCTGTGCCCTGCTACTCTCCCACGCTGCTTCAATCAGGCGAATAATGCCAACTACCTCACGGGCGTCGCTTAGCAAGGGGATACCTTGACGGATATGCTGATAGACATTCTCATAAAAGGCGGCATAGTTTCCGGGGAGAGTAGGATAGGATTCACGTACTATATTACCGTCCTTTTCCGTATGAAGTATGCCCCATTGAGTCCGGTCTTCTTCACCCCAATGCGGAGTAGTGGGTAGCAAACCTTTAGTCAAGGCTTCTTCCTGAGGATCAAGACCATATTTCACAAAAGAGCCCTCCGTGCCGTGAAGCACAAAGCGTGGTTCATGCTCACACATCAGGTAACTGGCTTTCAGGGTAATTTTTACTTCCGGTGCTTTTGCCGGTTTTAGTAAATGTATAATGAAGTAATCATCTACCTTGCCTCCGGTGCGCAACACATCTATATCGGCAAATACAGCTTCGGGCATACCGAACAACTGCACAGCCTGATCTATAACGTGGGCACCCAGATTATATGTCAGCCCGCCACCGCTTTCTCCGGTTTCTTTCCAGGTATTCGGTTTGATGAAGTTCCGGTAACGGGGAAAGGTAGATTCAAATTCTACTAAACGGCCTAACAATCCTTTAGACAGTATTTCTTTCACCGTCAGGAAATCACAATCCCACCGGCGATTCTGATAGACACTTAAAGTGAGTCCTTTCTCCGCAGCAAGAGCCACCAGTTCTTCACCTTCTTCCACAGTAGTAGTAAAAGGCTTTTCTACAATCACATGTTTGCCGGCTTCGAGGGCACGACGGGCATGTTCGTAATGGAAACTATCCGGCGTATTCACTACCACCAAGTCCAGTTCCTCCATACCTATCAGTTCATCGAAACTACGCACAATGCGGGATTGCGGATACTTTGCCCGCGACAATTCTTTACTGCGTTCCACGACAGCAGTCAACTCAAAATGAGGATTAGTGGAAATAAAAGGGGCATGAAACACCTGTCCCGACATTCCGAAAGCTGCTAATCCGGTTCTTATCTTATCCATAATAAATCTATTTTATTCCGTCACCAGCGGACGCTTACGCCAATCATCCTTCACGTAACTATCGGGATAGACAGTCTCATCTTTCAATTCCCCACCCTTCAAACGTATCCAAGAGGTAAAGGTACGTTCACCTTCTTTCAGTACAATCACGCGAGCGCCGTTAGAGAGATGGTTATACTCTGTATTGCCCCCTGTGAAACGTCCATAAGCCAACACAATGCCTTTCCACATTACCGAATAATCATTATCATGGTCATGCCCTACGAAAGTCCCCATTACATCGCCGGCTTCTTTCATTGCGGCAAACATACCGGTATTGATGGCAGCCGCACAAGCTTTCTCCATGCGTGTACCGTAAAGGATAGCGTTCTCGTCGGAAGCCGCCTCATTATATTCGGGCAAAGGGATATGGAAGAATGCCAAAGCAGGCAAAGGCTTCCCGCCATTCTGTGCAGTGAAGGCGGCACTTTGCTGGCGGTACCAGTTCACCTGGTCGAAAGTGAGCCAGTCATACCCTTTCACATCCGGCAGTTGGGAGTAAGAATGAGAGTCAAGACAATAGAGCACGGATGCGTCTTTCTTGCCATCCGAGGACTTCACCGTAAGAACATAGTCGGGAGACTCTACAGCTCCACGGTCGGGCTGGATATTATAAGGCATGGTGCGAATGACGTCATACAATTCGGCACGTGTCTTTCCCTGTTCATTGTCGTGGTTACCGAAAGTCACAACGAACGGTATCTTACGGGAAGAAGCACAGGAAAGCACTGTACGCATAGCCGTGTCAGCGGGTGCGGCATAAACCACATCCCCCGTGAATACAACTAAATCGGGATGTTCGGCATCAAGCACTTCATTAATACGCTTCAAGGCAATATCCGAAGCCGGGTTACCATATTTGAAATGGATGTCGGTGAACTGAACAATTTTGAATTCTCCGTTCTTGTTAAACTTTAAGGGGGCAACCTGTGCCTGGCAGAACAGAACCGTAAGAAAAGCCAGGCAGAGGGTTAAAGAAATTCTCTGCATGTTAATGATTAGTTTTAGGTAGTTATTAGGTTGAAATTAGTTATTATAATTCATCGCTCTTTGGCGATCAGAACTGTCGCGTAGGCTGAGATGCCTTCTTCACGGCCTGTAAAGCCAAGTTTTTCTGTCGTGGTAGCTTTGATGGATATATCGTCTTCGTCTACCCCCATCACTTCGGAAAGTGTCTGTTGAATGGCGGGAATATGAGGTTTCAGTTTAGGACGCTCCGCACAAATGGTCGCATCGATGTTTCCTACGGAGTAACCTTTCGTCGCAATCAGTTCTACTGTTTTCTTTAATAATATCTTGCTGTCGATGTTCTTGAATTCTCCTGCGGTATCGGGAAAATGATAGCCGATATCACGCATATTGGCGGCTCCCAGCAAAGCATCACAGATGGCATGGATAAGCACGTCGGCATCCGAATGTCCAAGTAACCCCTTTTCATGTTCCAAGCGGATACCGCCCAACCAAAGTTCGCGCCCCTCCACCAACTGATGGACGTCAAAGCCAAAACCTACACGTATTTTCATATCGCTTTTCTTCTTTTTAATTTGGATGAATGCACGAAAGTACGGAAAAAAAGCGAGGTAACAAGAAAAGAAGTTCGCTCAAATACATAAAGCGAACTTCTTTCACATTTTTAAATCAACTAATCTCTATCCGGCAACTGCGAAAGCAAGTCTTTGTAGAAAGCCCTTACATCTTTCCAGTGATAGAAAGGAGCAATGTCGGTCTTCACAGGAATGCTTACTTCTTTCTCGTTCAGCATAAACTTCACAATAATATCATCCGCAGCGCCTTTCTTGCGGAAGAAAACAATCTGTACATTGGCTGCCATCGGGACCATCTTGAAGTTGCACCATGCCTGATAAAATTTATCCGGGTCTGATTCTTCGTTGTAGCAATTCTCCAGCCTCAGCAATCCCACCAGAGGAATGACGTTACCATCATGCCCGAAGCGGAAAGTGGCCGAGTTCGTACCGGAGGCTACCGCTTTGTCTGCCGAGTCAAGGATATTTTCAACAAGAGATTTTGCATTAGCCAGCATCAACCCGTTGGTCATGGGTGAAGGACCGTCACAAACGTAGTTCTTGTAATTGTGTATCTGCCAGATGTCGAACAATTCCTGTTTCTCAAAGATATCATAGAAACACACATCCGGCTCTACGTTCTGCATATCCGAAGCCACCCAGTACAGACCGCGCATCAGTTCTTCGGGATTCACATTCTTGCGGATATACTCTTTACTATTAAACAAAGTATTCATCAGACGTTCCGGGCGCACATGTTCCTGCTCGAACTTACGGAATTCCTCATACCAGGGCCCTTTGCGGGAAGTAAACTTCATGGCTTCCTGTGTATGGAAATTCAGATAATCCATATATTTATTGCTCGACTCACGTTCAATCTGCATTTTCGGATTAAACTCTTTCAGGCGTTCGCAGAAAGCATCCATACTGAGCACGCAACGTATAACAACCGTGGAGCGCGCCGACATCTGCGGTTCGCCCTTAAAGACTTCGGGGAATGCCTGATACATACGTTCGGCAATGCCGCGTTGCTGTTTCACCCCTACCGGGCTTAAATCGCCTCCATGTCCTTTCGCGTCTTCCCAAACAATATCCAGACGCTTGCGGACATCTTCTCCCAAATCGGTTAACGCTCCCGCTTTATGAGCTTTCTCAAAAACTTCCATTACGCGAACGTAGTCTTCATCCGCAATCAGCCAGCGGGAACCATGACGGCCATAATGACTGATATAAAACGGTTCATAACCTTTCGGAGCCTTGGTTTGAACTCCCGACGGACCGGGATAAGCATAATATACACCACCCGTTGTAGCAATATCATCGAAGATTTCTTCGCGCGTGGCTTGTGCATACGAGGTATGCACTGCCAACGCACCTAAAAAAGTCAATGAAAGAAAAACTCTCTTCATTCCTAATTTCATGGACACTTTGTTTTTTATAGTTTATATTTATTTCTGATAATCCGGATTCTGCGTCAGATACGGGTTCGTTGTAAACTCATCCTGCGGAATAGGGTACAATTTATACTTATCGTCCACATCCTTACCCATATATGTACCTGCCTCGCCATTGCTGCTACCTTTCCAGTCCCAGTTATATCCCTTTGTGAATTTGCCGAAGCGGATCAGGTCTGTGCGACGAACCAGCTCCATATTCATTTCACGGGCTCTTTCATCTAAAATGAAATCCAGATTCAACTGACCGTCAGTAATATGGCCGGATACCCCGTCACCATAGTTGCCGGACATATAAGCACGGTCTCTGATTTCGTTCACATAGCCCAACGCCTCGGCACGCGTACCTTCTGCGGCTCCACGAAGAATAGCCTCGGCAGCCATCAGGTAAGCATCTGCCGTACGGAACATCGGGAGGTCTACAGACGAGTACTTAGTGCCGCCATCCACTAATTCTTTACGGTCCTTCGTTACATTTCTCCATTTGATACAAGCATAACCGTTCTCAAATGTCTTTTGAAAGGCCTTACCTTCTACCCAGGTTTCCTTTGTATGGTCGATGGTAAAGAACTGTGCACGCTTATCCTTCTTATTATCTCCCCAAGGATCATTTTCATAGAAGACTTGGTCAGCCTCATCAAATTTATCCACAAGTGCTACCTTTACACGGGCATTTCCCCAACCACGGCTACCTACTCCTGTCTTTACATACTTATCCATCGGGCCATTCATCAGCGCTTTAATCAGGAAGTTCGTTCCGGCACTGCTCTGTGCATAGTCAGCATCCTGCACCAACGGCCAGATGATTTCGGAACAAGTATTGTTATCCGCCAGGAAGATGTGGCGATAATCCGAAGCCAACGGATAATTACCTTCCGTAATCACCTTTTTGGCATATTTATAGGCATTGGTATATTCATTCTTGCCTACCCATGTTTCTGCATTCAGGTATACACGTGCCAAGAGAAACCAAGCCGATACGCGGTCCACACGACCATATTCATTCCGTTTCGGTTCTTTCAGCAATGTTGTCAGCTCTTCCGTTTCGGAAACCACATAGTCGTAGAGTTCCTGACGTGTCTTCTGATGAGGAATCGTACCTACATCCATCGTTTCATCAATGAAGGGACCCGAGCCGTACAAATCGCAAATCATACTGTAGCAATAAGCACGGATAAAGCGTGCCTCAGCACGGTAGTAAGGCATTTCAGCCTGTAAAGCATCATATACGCCACGGGCTTTCAGCTTCCCTTCCGCACTTTCGCGCAGAAACTCATTGCAGTAGTTGATGGCCATATAAAGACGGTAGTATGAGTAACAAATAATCTTTGTCGAAGGGTCCCAGTTCATATACAGCAAAGACAAACTTCCATGGCTACCACCGGAATGGAAAGCGATTTCATCCGTACAAGCCTCTTGCAGATAAAACAGGGCACGCGTGTAGCCACTATATCCTTCATCAATGCCCGGCACATCACCGTTACCACCATCACCGCCCTTTTGTCCGGTCTGGATGAGGCTGGCATAGCATTTTGCCAACACTCCGATGTACCCCTCAGGGGTAGAATAAACCTTTTCGCCCACCAACTCATTGTCGTCCAAAGGCAATGTATCCAAATCTCCCAGACAAGAAGAGAGTAGAAACAGGGATACCAGACATATACTTGCTAACTTGAAATATTTCGTTTTCATTGTTTTCTGTTTTATCATGAATTAAAAATTAAGATTTACTCCCAGCATGAACATACGCGGACGCTGATAGATGTTCTTATCGATGCCACTGTAGATTTCCGGATCGAGACCACTGTAACCCGTCAGTGTACATACGTTCTGTACTGTGAAAGAGAGGCGAAGGGAAGTCTTATCATTCCACAATCTGTCGAAGGTGTGTCCCAGCGTGATATTGTCGATACGGAAGAAGTCACCTTTTTCCAGGAAGTGGTCGGTATAGATGCGTTCCTGCGTGAATCCTGTTTCGAGTGTAGAACGCAGAATATTGCTGGAAACGCCTGTTCCACCATAAAGACCGTCCAGGGCATCGGAAGCTTTCACATAGTTGTAAACATAAGCACCGAAGCTTCCGTGGCCGTTGATACCCAAATCCCAATTTTTATAAGTCAGGCGAGTGGAAAGACCGCAATAGTAAGGAGCTTTGGAACTTTTGCCTGTCACATACTTGTTGGCATCTTCTTCGCTGCTGGTGATAGAACCGTCTTTAGCAACATATTTTCCGTCCAGCGGTTTGCCGTTGTCGTCGTAAGCCTGTTGCAACAGGTAGAAAGTATTCGGAGTTTCACCTACCATGTGGACTTGCAAATATTTACCCGTACCGCCGGCATTACCTGTCTTCACGTAGTTGTCCTCACGGTCGATGGTATTCAGCTTCGTTATTTCAGAAGTATTCCAGGTGAAGTTACCGCTAATAGACCACTCCCAATCCTTATTCTTTACGGGAATCACATTGATGCCTATTTCCAGACCTTTACTTTTCATATTACCGATATTGGTTTCAATCATGTTGGTAAAGTTGCTTCCGGCAGGAACGAAAATCTTGTTCAGCAGATCTTTGGTAGTACGCCAGTAGTAGTCAATCGTACCGGAGATGCGGTTATTCAGGAAACCGTAGTCGATACCGATGTTATAAGTTTCCGTGGTTTCCCACTTGATGTTGGCATCGTAGCCGTTAGGGCGGTAAGTAGTATACCATTGATTCCCGAAGTAATAGCGTGATTCGTCGTAAGACGCCGTATAAGTCGGCAAATGCTGGTAGTAAGAACCGATGGATTGCTGACCGGTCTGGCCATAACTCAAACGGAGTTTCAGGTCGGAAAGGGCTTTAAAGTCCTTCAGGAAAGCTTCCTCGTTCACACGCCACGCAGCAGCAACTGAGGGGAAATATCCCCAACGGTTATCGGGAGAGAAGCGTGAAGAAGCATCGGCACGCAGGGTAGCAGTCAACATATAGCGTTGTTTCCAGGAGTAATTTACACGGCCATAGAAAGAGAGCAGGTAAAGTTCCGCCTCAGCATGTTGGGGAGTAGCCAGTTCTTTGCCTTCGGTGTCAGTGGTTACACTGTTGTTCTTATACCAGAAACGTTGCCAACCGTAACCTGCCATAGCATTGATGTGATGGTCTTTCAGTTCCTTGTCATAGTTGGCATAGAAATCGAGCAAGGTGTTCCGCTTATCCTGATGATAGGTATAACGCTTACCTGTACCGTCATTCTGATTACCCGTATACATGGACGGCGCAAGGTCGGGAACATTGTCATGATTGTCATTCGTCTGAATATCGTACCCCATATTGAGGTTAAAACGCAAGTCTTCGAAACCATGTACCTTATAATCCAGGGCGATGTTACCGATAGACCGCTTCGTCTTGTTCAGTTTGTCGGCCAGTTCAAGGTCGGCTACAGGATTTGAAGAAGCCAGTGTGATAGGTTTACCGCCATTCATCCATGTATAATATCCCAAACCTACATTTCCTTCATAATCCTCATAAACAGGACGGGTAGGATCAAAAGAGATAGCACTGCCGATGACACCTGTTGAAACCGGTTTATCGTTCTCTATACTCCCCTTTACGTTGATATCTACAGAAAGATGCTTGTTGAAGAACTTCGGAGACAAACCTACGCTGGCATTGATACGCTCGTAGTTATTGTTCTTCAACGTACCGTTCTGGTTAGTATAGCCTACGGATACACGGTATGGCATGCCTTTCAAAGCTCCGGTCATGGAGAGGTTATGATCTGTGCCGAGTGCCACGCGATAGATTTCTTTCTGCCAGTCTACATCGGCATTGCCCAATTGGAAAGTTTCGGGCGCATTGCCATGTTCTGCAAAAGCCTTGCGGAATTCTTCGGTAGAAAGTACATCCATATACTGATATACATTGCTCACCGTCATATTCCCGTTATAGTTGAAAGACGGACGTGTAGTGCCGTCGCCTGTACCTTTCTTAGTAGTGATGATGATGACACCATTGGATGCGCGCGAACCGTAGATAGCTGTAGCCGAAGCATCTTTCAACACCGTAAACGAGGCGATGTCATTCGGATTGATGGCACTGATAGAGGTATTGCTCACAGGCACACCGTCGATAACAATCAACGGGTCGTTATCTGCCGACAAAGAGGCACCCATACGTATGCGGATGGTACCTCCGCTACCCGGAGCACCGTTGCCCGGAACAATGTTCACACCGGCAACTTTACCTACCAGGGCATCTTCGGCAGTCAATTGTTTACCCTTATTCAGTTCGTCCGGCTTCACAGTCAGCAAGGAGCCGGTCACGTCGCCTTTCTTCACCTGACCATAACCGATGACTACGACTTCGTCCAGCATCTCGCTGTCTTCGAGCAAAGTAACCACAATGAGAGGTTTATTTGTTACGGCAATTTCCTGCCCTTTATAACCGATACTTGTGATGGAGAGTACATTTCCGGTAGCCGCCTTTAGCGTGAAGTTACCGTCTACATCAGAGATAGTACCTACGGATGTGCCTTTAATCAGAATGTTAGCCCCGATAACCGCTTCACCGGTAGCGTCTTTTACATGTCCTTTCACCACAATGTCTTGTGCTGAAAGCGACAGGGATAGTAGTAATCCCAACAAAGGGAGAAGTCCCTTGACAAGTCTAAAAATGTTTTTCATAAGGTTATTATTATAATTAATAAAAAAGATAATTCATTCTACATTTTACCCAATAAAAACTAATACCTAAAAGAAGACCTATTGTTAACTTTATTTTCTACGGCAAAGTTAAAGCATTACTTTCAGGGTAAGTGAGCTGAGTAGATGGGCAGAGTAGACGGGAGTAGAGATAAAAAAAAGATAATCAACTGACAGACAGAAGATATACTTTTTTCTTATAGACAAGGAAAGTAGATTAAAGTAGACGTTTGAGGAAAATAAAAAGAGGCTAAAAATAGCCTCCTCACTTCGATAACACACCATTCTGCAAGATTTCATCAATGCAATATAGTGTTTCTTAATATTTCAGGTAGTCCGTATTCTAAAGCAAATTAATAGCAGATAACTCCTCCGTCAACGCTTGAATACCTTTCTGTATTTTTTCCAATTGCTGCCTGCGAGGTTTGTGAACTCCAGCCGCATAGTGCCATAACTGACGTTCATTGATTCCCGTGATACGACTTAGCGCAGCTTTGGTAAAGATATTGCTATAATAGTTGATAAAGGTAGCAGCATCAATCTTGAACTTCAAATCAAACTCCCCGGATAACAATTCGCAAGGATCAGGATTATCCTCCAGATACAGTTCAATAGCCTCCTTCATATTGTCCTCAATCTCCCGCATATCATTGCCCACAGTGATAACCGGGACACCTTCAATATAAGCACTAAGATTCTTTCCTGCATGTTCGACAATAACTTCTACTGTTTTCATATTACCTCCTGTTTTTAAATCATGAAAACAAGGGGGGCTTATTTCAGCCCCGCTTGCCTCAAAATGCTGTAATAAGTGCCTTTCTCAACGCCTTTGCTATTATGATTCGGTACAATAACCACTTTGCCGTCTTTCTCAAACTTCATGTGACTACCCTTCTGACTCCTTAGAACAAAGCCGTTCTCTTGCAACATAGTTACAACGTCTTTCACTGATTTGTAACTCATAACGCTTTGGACTTAATTACCATACAAATATAGTAATAATATGAATAATACTAAATGAGTTATTCGTTATTTTACTATAATTCACTGAATATGCATGACCTTTCATCCTATTTGCTGCACCGCCTCCATAAATTCTTCTTTAGAAAGCTGAGATTTGTTCCGCACTTTCAAGCGATAGTTATATACCGTTTGGGCAGAATAATGGAGGAAGTTAGCAATCTTCCCGCTATCAGTGATTCCCAACCGGATGAGAGCAAAGACACGCAACTCCGGTGTCAGCAACTCACCTTCCTTCGGATAAATGCGTTCATCTTCCTGAAGCAAAGTGTTGAATTGCTCAATGAATCTGGGGTAGAGTTTAAGGAACACACTATCGAACGTATAGAAGAACTCCTTCAGTTCATTGGCTACGAAAGAAGAAGAATTAACAGTCTTGTAAAGGTCATCCAACTGTCCGGTTTTAATTTTTCGGGCAAGCATTTTCCGTTGTTCCTCCTGCTTGTTGATGTAGAGCGAACACATATTGAAGACGTAACCGATGTATTCTTCCTTCACCTGGTTGGACTCCTGCAACTTATCATTCAATGTATGCAGGTTTGCATTGATATGCTTGAGTTCCTCGTTCATATCGCTCACTGCTTTCCGGGCAACGTTCAGCCGTTTCATCTGATAGAAAATGAACATCAGGGCAATCAGCAGGATTATCAGCAGAGCAGAAGTCAGGACGAACAAAGCAACCATCTGTGTCTTCTCCTGCCGCAACTTGTTCTCATAAGTCCGGCTAATAATAGGTAGCATTTCCGAAATCTCCTGTGTACGGTAGCGGGCATTACAGAATGTGGCATCCTGCATGGAACATTCTATATAGGTATAAGCACGGTTAATATCCCCTTCCTGAAACAAAAGATTTGCCAGTTTCCAAAGAGAAATATATTCCTTCGTCGCTGCCTGGATGTCGGCGATAGCGGAAATAATCAGATATTTCTTCTGTAGTTCTGTCTTCCCCATCACGCCATAAGCATTCGCCAGCCCGATGGAAGGAATGGCAACGCTATATCCTTTCTGTTTATGCGTCTCGTAACAACTGTTCAATATCTTGATGGCTTCATCATATTTTTCCTCGTACAGAAGTTTCTCACTTTTCATCAGCAGATAGCCCTGCGAACCTGGCTTCCGGATATTAAGAATAGAATCTTTATACTGATAAGCAAGACTCCGGTAATGATCTTTCATCTTATCGGAAAAAGCATAATCCGCCATTAATGTGTAAACCTGGTGATACTGATAATAGTAGTAAGAAATGCCGGAAGCATCCAAGTCGCTGGATTTAATGCCGTCCAGTATCTCCAACCCTTCCTTATACATAGCCACTCCAATCATGACCTCGGCCACATTCAGTTCTGCGGAATAAATGTGAAGGGGATTCTTCATGCGCTTGGCAAGCTCCACACGCTGGTTGGCAACCCACAGGGCGGAGTCCATGCGGTAAGATCGGTATTTGCCGAACAATTCGCGATAGACATCAAAGCGTTCCTGGTCCGAATGAGGCAAACGGAGTTTCCGTTGCAAAGCATCTATCTGTTCCTGGCGTTCTAATGTATATTGGGGGCGGTTCCTGATAGACATATCAAGTACCCGAAGCAAAGAGTCTGTTTCATTGGCATAAGAATACAGGGACAGGGATACAAAAAAGACTGCCAAAATTACTTTCAGTTGCCTCATATGGATTTCTTTCACGGTTTAACAATAAATCTTCACGGACAAAAGTACGGAATAAATATTTGAAAAAGGAAAGTTTTCCTGTTCTTTCAGCGGAATTTTACCGATAACGTTTGACTTGCTTCATTCACAAAACAAATCCTATGCCCCCGTCACCTATCACCCATTCCACAAGCACACACTGTTTGCCGTCATTTTTCCATCTGCGCTACTGAATCCCAAATAGACTGCCAACGACTCCGCTTTCCAACTATCAGGCAGAGTCAATGTAGCTTTACCGTCCTGCCTATGGGCAGCGTTCACGTCATACACCGGTTGCCCCAGTTCCTTGTTGTAAACCAGCAACAGGACTACATCTGTCCCGGCGGCATTCCCCTTATCGCTATTATCAGCCCAGAAAAAGGATACTTTATCATCAGCCACTTCAGCCGTAGCGCCCTCTGCCGACGTCAGTCCGCCATGTGACACCAGCACTCTGTCAAAGTCGATAACGGGTCCATCTTCCCCCGCCACCACGGCCGCATTCAGTATGCACGACACAGCCACATTGAAAGGCGAGCGGACTGCGGCAAACTCCCGATAACCTACACGCAAAAAGGGCGTCAACATCTTCGCAAGCCCAATGGCCACACCAAATTTAGAACGGGCCGAACGCTGCTTATCCGAACGTGACGGATTGCCCCCTGTGGGTAACGAACGCACGTAATACCCATTCTTGCCTTTGCACCCCACTACCGGTCCCACCTTACCGGAAAAACCGCCGATAACCCCATCTTTTACTTTTCCCATAATCTTATATGTCTTAATTATTTTTCTATCTATACGCACAAAAGTAAGGAAAAGAAATCGCTTCACACTATAAATCTCCGGCAAAAGGATAAGCTGTCAGATTCTTTTTTCTATGCTGCTCATACACTACTGATACACTGCTGATACACTACTCATACACTATAAATGAGTGTATCAGTTCTGTTTTGACTTATTCTCTATACCTTATAAAATTATATCCAGTATAAGTCAAAACAGCAGATACACTCATTTTTACTCCTATTCAAGAATTCTTTTAAAGCTCCTGAATATCCTGATTCCTATCCTGTCATTCCGCCCAGTCAGGTTTGGGGAATTCCCTCACCGGACTATATCGGATGTAGGAGTCGAATATCTCTTTATCAGGCCCCACAGTACGGGGATCTTCCGACCGCTTCAACTCCTTTATCAAAGCCTGTCTCAGTTCTTTTTCAATCGCAGCATAATCCTTTTTCCCTATCAGATTATCAAGACAGAACGGGTCATTTCCAATATGGTACAATTCAAATTCAGGACGTTTACCGAATGCCAGTTCAAAGTAAGGCTGGATGGCAGGATCTTTATAATGCTCTATCAAAAAAGTTTTTGAAGGTGCATCATCCACATCGGTAAAAGCCTGGTCGGGATGAAAAGTCCCATCTTCACCTATCCCGTACATGGGATATAATTCGCCTGTATCCTTATCCATCATCTGAGGAGCTCCGGCAGGCCAACGTTCCGGTCTGACATTCCAGATGAACAGATAATCTTGATTTCGGACTGCACGTTGCGGGTATCCCAGATTTTTCCAACGGGAAGAGGAATGCCTTTCGCGCCCCATGTACACATACTTTTTCGTTTTATCTACTATTCCTTCTTTTTCCGATCGGAGTATATTCATAAAGCTGCGTCCCGAAATAGGAAGCATTCCATCCGGTTTCACTCCCGCCATCTCCAGGATAGTGGGAGCAATATCGACAAAGCCTATCGGATCATCTACCCGGCGTTTACCCGGAAAGCCTTTCGGATAGCTGACCGCAAAGGGGACATGTGCACCATATTCAAAGCAGTTGGCTTTTGCCCGAGGAAAAGGCATACCATTATCTGCCGTTACTATAACAATTGTATTATTGAGTTCACCTATTGAATCCAGATATTCCAGCATTTTAGCCAAATGCGAATCAGCCCATTCTATTTCTACTGCATAGTCCAACATATCCCCTCTAACCTCTTCCGTATCAGGAAGAAAACCGGGAACATCCACTTGTTCCAGTTTTTTTCCATTACGTTTCCACGAACCTTTTTCATAAACACGATGAGGTTCGGTAGCTCCATACCAGAAATAAAAAGGTTGTCCCTCTTTACGTTGCTGCAGGAACGAACGAAAGTTCTCATAATAATTAATCAATCCAATCCCTTTAGCCGTACGTGGATCTGATGGGCTATTTTTTTGATATCTATACTTATTGAAGGGATGCCCGGCAGCATTTCCCTTTCTCCATAAGGAGTCCTCATCACTGCGTGCGTATTGAAAAGGATCGACTCCTTTGCCGGTAAACCCGGTGTAATATCCACTTGACTCCAGAAGGTCGACAAACGGAACATGCTCTTTCATCCAGGAAGAGGCGTGCTGCCCGGACTGTTTGTTTTGCCAGTGGTGGCGTCCCGTCACCAGACTACTTCTGGAAGGGGCGCTTCCCGGAGAACCACCATAACAGTTGGTAAAGTAGATTCCGTTGGAAGCTACTCTGTCGAACCCGGGTGTGCTTACAAACCGGCTGCCGGCAAAACTTGTATGTGCATAGCTTTGGTCATCGTTTATCACAAACAAGATGTTCGGCCGTTTGTCCGGTTCTTTCTTGTCTTTGGTTCCGGCAAGTACTCCCGAACTTAATGAAATCAGCACTGCTCCAGTGACAGATCTCATAGTGTTATCAGTTAAAAACATATTTTTTTGATTTGATTCTTCCACTAAATTACTTAATCACCCTCGTATACCAAAGGAGGAACATTCTTTTCCGTACCGGGATATCCCTTATTCTGATTGATTATTCCTCCGGAGTTCGTATTGATAGCATACGAAGGAATAGGCCAGAATATATGGAAAGGTGAGCAGGTGAAATAGTTTCCGTAGGGAGTCCGGACACCTTTATTATAGAAGTCGCTGACTTCCACCACTCTGTCATACCAGAAGTTATCTTCTGTCAGTCTGTCCATAGTGTACGTCTTTCCGTTGTAGCAGGGGATTCCTGTCCGGGCATAAATAATGGCCATTCGGGTTAGTTCCACTTTACGCGGTTCTTCATAATACAATTCCCTTGCCCTTTCATCCAGTACGGCACCTGTCTTTTGCTTTTCAATATCTGCAGCCGAATACATGTATTGCGCATTGGCCCTTTTCCTTATGGTGTTTATATCGTCGGCTGCTTTCTGCCATTCACCCTTCCATACATATGCCTCGGCCCTGAGCAAATAAGTTTCGGCTAAACGGAATATATAGAAATCACCAGGTCCTCCTTGCGGTTGCACACGGTCAGGATCAGGATACCAGGTTTTATAGTGTGGCCAGCTAAACCAGCATCTGATAGTGTCATTACATAAAATGTTCCCCTGCTCATTATATAATTGAAGATTTTTCCCATACCACTCATTTCCGTTTTTCTTCAGTGCGGGACTGTTATAGACCAGCATTTCCATTGTCATCCAGTTTTCGTTATCCGTCCGGTGCCTGTAATCAGAAAAGTCTTCTACCCTATTGATGGTCCATACACCTTTTTGTGCATACCAGGTGGGGCGGATACGGCTGATTCCTCTGCCGTATTTTTCAACAAGGCCAATTTCATTTTTGGCTGCATCCGACAAGCCGTTTGCTCCGTTAGGGGTTTTAATAACTCCCGTCAGCCCATAGTAAGGAAGTGCATTACGCATTACATAGGTGCCATTCGTATTTCCTTCCATGCCGTATCTATTGATAGCCAATAATAATCCTTCCGTGTTTTCCGGCAAGCTCTTATTTTCAATACGGAACATGTCCCATACCACGTCTTTATTGGCAACACTCTTGTCTGCTCCGAACCGTTCAGTGCACAGTTTATGAACTCCTCCGCTGATAACTTCGGTCGTAATCCGGATAGCATCATCAAATCTTCCTTCGAGCAAATAGTACTTGGCCAGCAGATGCTTGCAGGCAGCTTTGGTCACCTGACCGCCATTTACTTTATTAGCTTCGGGAACATGCTTTGCTGCAAACTCCAGGTCTTTTATCATTTTCAGCCAGATAGATTCTTTAGTGGTGGTATAATAGTCCACTTTGGGCTCGGTAAGTTCTTCCAAAACCAAAGGTACATCTCCATACTGCAAGGTTTTCATGTAGTAGCGATAGGCCCTCACAAAGTAGGCACTGCCCAACAATGCATTCTTCGACTCTTCCGACTTGAATGTAGCCTGATCGATTCTGTTTATAATCGTATTGCAGTTTTTTATGTTGATAAAAGAATTATCCCAATACCATCCGATTCTGGTGTATGCCAGGTCATCATTTTTTCCATCGGGCAGCATCTGATTATTCAAATCCTGCCACGGGGTTGCCTTATCAGTTGTACCGTCTACGGCTATATCCGAATATTTCATATTGGTGCAGAAGGGTGCCTGGTCGGTACAGAATTCTCCCCGGAAGGTGGTCATCGCCTTGTCCAATACCGCTTGCAGTCCCGCCTCATCGGTCAATGCATTTTCGGGAGCATAAAAAGACAAAGGGTCAGGGTTGAGGAAATCTGATCCGCAGGAGCAGAAAAGACAGATGGTGAAAGACAGGATTGCTGCTTTATATTTCATAATGGTTTTCATATCTATATAATTTAGTTTAGAATTAAAGTGTCATATTCAATCCAAAAGTGAATATTCTTTGTGAACGCATTCCATCTTCGGGGTCGCCGAACTTCCAGTCCTTAGCCCATATCCCCGCATTCTTCACATTCAATGAAAATTTAAGGTTGGATATAGGAGTCTTCTTCAAAAACTTGGAAGGGACCTTATATGCCAAAGCTACATTTTCCAAGCGTATATACGACTTGTCAAACCACACTGAATAGCTCACCCCTTTAGCGGGAGCAGACCTCAACCGGGCATAATCATCCAATTGATTTTCAGGAGTCCAATAAGGAATATCCCTGGAGTTACAGCGATCTTCGATATGGTCATCATGTTTTGCCAGATTATAACTTCCTTTGTGTCCCCAAAGAGAATAGAGGACGAAGGAGAATTCAAAGTCATTGAACAGCCTGAAAGTGTTGCTCAATGTCCACGAGAATCGTGGGGTCTTATATCCAAGGAACTGCTTGTCTTCATCTGTCAGCAGTCCGTCATTATTTACATCTTCCAGCCTGAAGTCACCGGGTGCCTGGTTCCATTTGGCAGCCTCTTCTTCTTGTCCGGTCTTCCAGGTTCCCAGAATTTTATAATCCCATATCACATCTTTGGCCTGACCGATAAACCAGTTATTGGTTTTGTCATCCGGTTCTTTTCGTCCTACAAAGTTACCATCTTTATCAAAAACGTCATACTTTTCACCGGTTATCGAAATGATTTTATTCCTGTTCAGGGCAAAGAGCAGATTGGACGTCCATTCAAAATTATGCTGTTTCATATTGGTGCTGCTCAGAGAAAGTTCAAGTCCTTTATTCCTTATCTCTCCCAAATTGGCGTACACTCTTTTATATCCGGTGATGGTGGGAAGCTCTCTGTTCACCAGTACATCTGTGGTCGACATATAATAAGTTTCTATTGTTCCGTTTAAAATGCCATTGAACAGTCTGAAATCTAAAGCAAGGTTATATGCTTCGGTCTTTTCCCATTTAAGTTTTTTATTTCCCATCGTATTTATTTCCAAAGTAGGAATGATAATCGGAGTTCCACTTACATCAGTATTCAGTGATTTCTCTGCAAGCATCTTGGACAAGGCAGCATAGTTATCAATGTCTCTGTTACCGTTTATACCCCAGGATGCTCTTAATTTAAGATAATCAACAAACTTCACTTTAAAAAACTTTTCTTCCGAGAGCACCCATCCCAAAGCGGCGGCAGGGAAGGTGGCACGCGGATTGGAGTATCCGAACAGGGAGGAGCCATCTCTCCGCACCGACAAGGTCAGCAGATATTTATTCACGAAGCCATAGTTAAGCCTTGCCATCAAGGCATCCGATGTACGGATCTCATCATTACTCGAGATTTCCGGCAGGTTTCCTATAGACATATCGTGATACCCAAGTATGTCGTTTGGACTGAAATTCTGGTTATTCATTTTCTCCGTATCATTACGGAATTGTTCGGCGTTTACCAGGAATGTAACATCCACCTTGTGTTTTTGCGCAAAGGTTTTGTTCCAGTTTATAATATTATCAACCTGCCATTCCCTCCTCAATGAATTTTCACGGGAAGCACTTCCCCCGAATAACTTCCACTGTGGATGTGCAGAGGAGTCGTGTGTATGGTTGTGATAAAAAACGAACCGGGTTGTATAGTTTACAGTATAAGTGATGCCGAATGGTAAATCCAGAGTTGCATAGATTTTAGGAAAAAGCGTAAAGTATTCCTGTTCCCGCGACCTGTATGTGGGATTCAACAACGGGTGAAGTGCCTGATTATCATCATTCGGATATAATCTTAATGTTTCCTCATCATCCTCATAAAATGAGCTGTAAGGGGTCAGTTTGGTGTATTGGTTCACATCCGCAGGTACAGAACTTTCGTCACGGTAGGAGAACTGTGCATTCAGCCCCACTTTTAAAAAGCGGGCAGGTTTTCCCTCGATATTCACCCGCGAACGTATGGTAGAAAATTCATCCCCTTTTACCAATGACTCATTTGTCATATATCCCAGCGACCAATAATAAGAGAAATCTTCTTTTTTCCCGGAAAGGCTCAGGTTGTAATCTTGTCTGGGACCATTATGAAAAATATAGTCCTCCCAGTCAATGCTTCTTCCTGATTTGTAATTCTCAATTTCCAACCCGGTCAGTCGTAAACCGGATAACCAGGCATCTACAAGATTGTCCTGTGTAGTACTATGGTAAGCCATCCATTGATCCAGATATTGAGGATCTATCGTACGCGGATCATCAAAAGGACTCCAAGGGGTCTGTGGCACAGTTGCACTATAGACTGATTTAAACATATCGGAACGCCATTTGATGAAACCTTCTTTGTCATAAGGTTTCACCCTGTTCGCAGCGGTAGATATCCCTACACTTCCGCTAAAGTTGATAACAGGCTTCTGGGAATTTCCTTTCTTGGTCGTAATGGCAACCACTCCGTTTGTAGCCCTTGAACCATAGACGGCAGCCGAACTTGCATCTTTCATTATATCCAGCTTCTCAATATCATTCGGGTTGATATCCGAAATGTCACCATTATAGATAACTCCATCGACAATAATCAGCGGGCTTGAGCCGGCAGTCAGCGTATTATCGCCACGAATCATCATATCACTACTTCCTTTCGCAGATACGGAATATCCTACACTCATACCCGGAATACTGTTGCGTAGTAAGTCGCTAACACTTGACGGAGTATAGTTTTGCATACTCTCCGCTTTCACCTGGGAAATAGACCCGGTCAGGTCACTTTTCTTTGCAAGACCATAACCTACGACAACTACTTCATCCAGCATTTGTGCATCTTCCTGTAAAGTAACCGTTACATTTTGTTTGTTTTGCACAGGAATCTCCTGTGTAAGGTATCCGATATAAGAGACCTGCAAAACCGCTTTTTCTGCAACATTCAGGGAGAAATCTCCATCTACGCTGGTAATTGTACCGTTCGATGTTCCTTTTTCCATAATATTACATCCAATGATGGGTTCTCCATGATTATCTTTAATTACACCAGTGATTCGTTTGGTTGTTTGTTGAGCAGATTTACTCGTTCCATCTGCCTTGAAGATAACAATGTGATTATCTTCTATTATATATTTCAGATTTTCTCCTTCAAAAAGGCTGTCTAAAATCTGGGTAATATTGCCATTCTGAATATCAAGGGAGACTTTTTTCTTCAGATTAACTTCTTCATTGCGATACCATAAAGAATATTCTCCTTTCTGTCTGATCTGCCCCAAGGCTTCTTCTAATGTCACATTCTTTAAATGAAGAGACAGATTTTTTACTTGTGAATGGGCTATTTCCGTAGATGCAAAAAAGAATGCAATCACCAGAAACAAATAATAAAATTGGTGAGGTTGTTTAATTTTTAATTTTAAATCCATATTTTTGTATTGATTTTAGGTTTGTAAATCCATGAATTATTACAGACTCAAGTCTTATCCAAGCGAAAAATGTTAGCGCATTTTTCGCTTTTCTATGTACGATACTATTTCATCATAGGCACCTGTCTCTTATACACATCTCCGAGCCCACGAGACATGCGCAGAGCTCGTAT
>CAMTFK010000045.1 GCA_947071285.1 uncultured Bacteroides sp.
CAGGAAGCATTTGCCCCCAACCACGCTCAATATTACCATTCCTCAGGCTTTTGTTAGCCATGGTGGAATCACCGATCATAAAGATAGTAATGGTATCTTTCTTTTCAGCAGTAAAAGCTGAAAGAATCAACAATGCACAAAGTACAGACAGTAGCTTGATTTTCATGTTTCTCATTCTATAAAAATTTCAGCAAAGATAAGAAAGAATAGCAAAGGAATGCATGGAGTAATGTACCATCCTTTGTATTATCGTACACATCAAAAGCCGTAAATGGCATCAACCGTCACAAAACTATTATCACTTCCATAGATCGTTTTCGTTTTATCCGTCCATATCGGCATTATGCCTGTTACCTCTATAAGTAATGTATAATCTCCTTTTGACATCTTTGGAGTCATGATGCGAATTGCCTTTTCCGGGTACTTACTATAAAAGTCGACCAATGAGGAATAAACCGTATCTTTCTTATCATTTAATATACTTACTTTAGCATACCCGCTGTGAGGATTTGATTCACCCACTACCGCAATATGTGTCCCTTTAAAAGGAATGGCCAAAATACTTCCTTTCGTATTTGAAGCCAAGCGACTATTTTCCTCTTTCCAGTCTCGTGTGAATTCCATTTCTTTGATAGGAATCTCTTTCCCTTTTTGCAAGGCATCTACCGGCTTTAAAGTGTTTATATCCCAACATTGCCAATATTCAGGTATTGATATTTTTATTCCATCCATCTGCAAAGGCATCCACACATAAGTTGCCGCCGAAGCCTGATGAGGATATGACCAGCGATCACCCATAAACATCGGAATTGTGTCATTGCCCCGTTTCAACGGAAAGACAAATGTACTTTGTGAATTATAAGTTAACTTTCCTTCCGGACAAAACAACCCTTGTTTTGTCCAAGGACCTTCAATTTTCGGTGCCGTAAAATAGAAATTATCATTCTTCTCCCAACTGGTCAGATTGGAGTAGAGCATATAATATATACCGTTTTTCTTAAACATGGCAGGCGATTCTCCTGAGCCTTTCACATGAGCTACCTCCGCCTCTATGGAACGATAATCATCGCTCAGCCGATAAATAGGCCCGTGATGGATAAGCAAGTAACCTTTACCGTCCGTATCCTGAAAGGTTCCCATATCCCAACGTTTAACAGGTTTTCCATCATGAAGTAAAGCTCCTTGTAATTTATACTCCCCATTTATTGTGCTGCATGTAGCATAGCCGATGTAAGGATCCTTATACCCCATATCATCCGCATGCATATACATGACGTATTCTCCTGTAGAGGGACATTTCATCACCTTTACCCGCTCACCTACCCGGTTTGGCCCCAAGATACCGTCAGGTTGTACCGGCAGCACTACTCTTTCAAATATCCAGTTCACCAAGTCATCTGAAGAATAGCAGCTAAAGCCCGGAAAAGCATTGCTTTTATCCGATTTATATTCACCGAAAAGATAATATCTGCCGTTATCCTCTACTATGCAGGCACCGTGTGCATTAACTATATTTCCTTGATTGTCAAACCAAGGGACTCCATTATAAACAATCTTTCCGGAACCCTCATTCGAGATTCCTGCACACCCTACACAAAAAAAAGCTACTAATAAAAGCAATTTAATCATATCTATTATCTATTAGAAAACAAATTTATTTATCACCTGTATGGTTCAATACGGAATAGGAAACATTCTTTTCTACCACATTTTCCGTGTTATTTACCTTCTTAACAAAATCTTTTACTTCACCCACATATACATCTTCAATCACTATATTCCTGGCAGGAAATTTATCATCTCCTTTCAGTTCATAGATGGCATCAGCCGAAGTACACGTTACATTTTTCATATAAATGCCATCAATACGCGTAATGCGTTTTTCATACGTAGGAACAAGGTCTTTCCATTGGTAAAGCACATCTGTATCTATCTCTAGTACCCGTTGTACATGTCCGGCTTTGATATTTTCCATATGGATATTCTCTACAAATGCCCCTCGGCGATGATTGGTCTTGACAAAAAAGAGTCTTCTGACGGATTGTGGAACCTTACAATTATGCATATACACATTACGGATACCTCCTGAAATTTCACTGCCAATACCCAGCAATGTATGCCCTTCTACAATGTTACAATTACGGATTACAATATTCTCAGTTGGTGTATTCAGACGCCATGCATCACGGTTACGTCCCGCCTTGATTACCACCGCATCATCTCCTTGATCGAAAGTACAATCTTCCACCAAAAAATTACGTGTCATCTCAAGGTCAATCCCATCGTTATTGTGTCCATGAGCTTTTACGTCCAGGTTACGGACAATGCCGCCATTACACATATACATGTGCACAGTCCAGAATGGACTTTCCCTGATTTTGAATCCATCAAGCAGGATATTCCTGCAACGGTTGAACTGTATCAGATGCGGACGCAAATGGTTCTCGCCTACAGCCATCTCCCGTTTTTCTACAGGAACATCTGTAGATGCCATCGTATAAAGTTCTTTCAATGCATTCATGTGAGCCTCGGGACGGGCAAACCAGACTTTCCAAGTATCCATTTTAGGTTTCAGCATTCCTTTGCCTGTTATAGCAATATTCTCACATTCAAAAGCATAAATTAATGGAGAATAGTTATAACACTCCATGCCTTCCCATGAAGTCATTACAGATGGTAAATAATCAGATGGATTATCAGTAAAATACAATATCGCATTTTCAGCCAAATAAAGGTTCACATTACTTTTTAAATGAATTGGTCCGGTCAACCAATCCCCTTCAGGTATCACTACCCTGCCGCCACCGGCTTTATTACAGGCTTCTATTGCTTTGGCTATTGCTTGTGTACAATTGACTTCACTACTTTTCACCGCACCAAAATCCACGATAGAGAAATCCCTATTGGGATATATATATTCTTTAATAGATTCCATTGAAAAAGGAGCATCAACCGATACCCTCTTATACTTATTTGCCCACAAGTTGCACACTACCACAAATAGAAAGATTTGAGTGAATATCAATACTCTAAATGTTTTTTTTATCATGATATTTATCTTTTCTTATGCCACATTCCTTTCATAAAATAGAAAATACAATCCGAAAGGTCATTTGCTTTATACTAAATGACCTTTCTGAAGTTTATATCTATAAAAGCATTATATTACTTTTCCGCCGAAATACCAGCTTCCAACGGCCAATAGGGATTCTGATAAATAGGAGACTGGTCTTTACTCCTGCCATCTGGAGCAGTCAGCAAAAACTGCTTTATCATAATCGGATTAAGATAATGCGCCATATTCCAAGTAAAACCATCATAGCAAATCTGATTGGCTTGTTTCTGATATGGACGATAATATTCACTATTTGCCTGTGGTGACATATTAGCTTTACTACTACCATCAGAAACTACCACACTCGCATCATACCATTGTTGCATTGGAGTATTCCAAAAATGAATACCTTCAGGAATAAATGGATTCGACATCAGTTGATCCATTGAACGCCAACGGCATAAATCCATATAACGTAATCCTTCAGCTAAAAATTCACAACGCCGTTCGCGGCGAATATTATAGAGAATCTTATCACTCAAAATCTGACCTCCGGAATAAGCCCCCCAATCATTTTTCGCTTCTTCAGCCATATCCGTAGCATTAAATGTTTTTTGTAAGTCATCATTTACATGAGCACGTCGGCGAATAAGTTTCCAATATTCTGTAGCATTTGCATCCAATTTTCCATTACGTTCATAAGAAGCTTCCATATAATTAAGTAAAGCCTCCGTTGCACGATAAGAGATAGCAGCTAAAAAACCATTATCCAAATTGCATTCACTCTGTCTAAAGGCCCCACCTTTACGCAAAGAATAACCGGTAGCATAACCACGCTGGCTATCACTTGTATTAAGTATGTTAGGAGCAGGTTCATTGAACTGCACATCAATCCCTGCCATATCGGCATAAATGATATTGACCTGGCCTTTATCTTTCAGGAAAAGAGACAAACGGGAATCACGATTAGTACGTACGTCCGTCAAAGTTTTATCACCTTTGTAATAGCCATCTCCATCGACATAAGAGCCATGCTTATACACAGGAATTCCATCAGCCATCAGGAAGTTATTAACATAAGCACTTGTCAGTCCTGTCAAATAGTTACCCCAATTGGCAGCAATGCCCACATTATTAGTACTCAACCCTTGCGCATACTGGCGCCATAACAGAACTTCCGAAACTCCAGAAAGATCAGGAGTAGCGAACATATCATAATAAGGATTCGTATCATCTGTTGCAGATTGTTGCAGTTTTCCCGTATTAACAGTCAACTTATTCTTGTATTTCTCTGCCACCTCTTTTGACGCTTTCATTGCCTCATCAAGAAAGAAATTGATTTCATTCTCAATACTTCCACTTTGAAATTGATATGCAGAATTATAGTCCTTACTCTTGCCAGGCCACCCTTCACCATTAGGAACAAAAGCTGTTCCTTTGAAATATTTCAACCACGTACCTTCATACAAGGCTACACGTGATTTGAGCAACAAGGCAACGTCCTTACCTATACGCGTTGTCCCCATCGTTTTCGCACCTAAGAGGTCTATAGCTTTGTTTAAATCTGATAAGATAAAACGAGCAACTTCCGTACGAGGCTGTCGTTTACTGGCTTCAACCAAAATAGTAGCATCATCAGCCAAAGGTTCAGTGATAATAGGGAAATCACCAAATTTACGATAACGATTGAAATATTCACACGCACGCAGAAAATACATTTCTCCGATATAATGTTTAATGGTAGCTAAATCACCGGTGATTGTATTGTTTACTCCGGTTAAATCGGCCCCTGTTGCGTCGCCAAACTTAGGCAACACATTAGCAAAGAAGAAATTCAAACGGTAAATTGTTTCAAATTTCCAATTGTCATCACTGTTAGGTACTAACCATTGGTTCTTTGTATAGCAACTTGAGGCAGAAGTACCTATCTGATTATCCGTCCCCTTATCGTTATCAAACATACCATAATAACCGTCATGCGAAGGTAATATGCCAGCATAATATTTATCCGCATAAGCTTGCAAATGGGTAGCATCGGTAAAATAAGTTTCAGGGGCAATGGAAGACTCCGGCATGCGATCCAAAAAATCCTCACATGATATAGAGCCAGCACATAGAATCAGTGATAATAATGCTATATATACTTTTTTTGTTTTCATTGTAATACAAAGGATTAAAGAGTTAAACTTAAACCAAACGACCATGTTCTGGACAAGGGATATGCATTCCCCCCGTTACCACCACTGATTGTTTCAGGATCAAAAAGAGAAGATAAAGAAGTTCCGGTCCAAAGGTTTTCACCGGATATAAATAATCGGCACTTGGTAAGACCGACTTTCTGCATCCATGCAGAAGGCAACGTATAGCCAATTTGCAAATTCTTCAGACGAATATAAGAGGCATCCTGCAAATAGCGGGTTTGCGTTTGCTGGTTCTTATCACTCTCAGAAAATATAGGACGTGGATAATAAGCATCTAAGTTAGCAGGAATTTCGTGTCCTGATAATCCAATAGACTCAGCACGGAAATAATCTTCGTGTTCCACAAAAGCACGGGCATGCCACATACTGCTATTACCACGTACACCAAATAACATACCATTATAATTATCTCCTCCCCAATAATCACGTTTCATTACACCTTGAAAGAAACAACGTACATCAAAACCCTTCCAATCTGCATTCAAGTCAATACTGAAGAAGTAGTGCGGATTTTTATTACCTATAATTTTTAAATCACCATGATCATCTATTGTTTCTGCTCCTTTGGTTATGCCTGCTTTTCCATCCAGATCCTTATACATAATATCACCGGCAGCCCATTTCGAACCAAGTGCATTCTGTCCACCCACTTTATCCAAATGCGCTTGCATTTCAGCATCAGTCTTCGCTATTCCAACAGTTTCAAATCCCCATATTTCATTAATCTCATGTCCTTTCAGGTAATTCCAGATAGAACCTGTTGTATTTCCCGGATAGCTATCGATAATAGTCTTTGAGTCGGATACTGTAGCTGTGATACCATAACCTAATCCATTGTTCAAACGGTCACGCCAGGAAAGAGAAATCTCCCAGCCTTTAGTTTTCAAGTCGCAGTTGTTTGTTTTCGGCACAGCAATTCCCAGTGTTGCAGGTAGTTCAGGAGCTGGACCAACCATATTTTTTGTAAAACGGGTATATACATCAACCGAACCTGTCAGGCGATTATCAAGTAGTCCAAAGTCCAAACCAGCATTCCACGAACGAACACTTTCCCACGTCAGTACAGTACTAATCAAGCTTCCTACTTCCGCAGTACTCGGTTTTTTCCCATCCTGCAACCAGGTTCCTGCATTCGAACTTAAATTCATCACACGATAAGTAGGATACCAAGCACTCGTATTTTGATTAGACAATTCACCATAAGAAAAACGGAACTTAAAAGTATTCACTACATCAGACATCTTTTCCCAAAACTTCTCTTGAGCCACATTCCACCCCAAAGAGAATGAAGGTGCAAATTGCCAACGACTACCACGTCGGAAACGTGAAGTACCATCATAACGCATATTCACCTCAGCAAGATAACGCCCTTTATAGTCATAATTCAAACGACCAAAAAAACCTGCTGTTGCCCATTCATTGTGATAACCACTAATATTAGGGTCTTTAGATTCTCCTTTTCCGTTCAGACCTGTAGTCAGGTTAAATTCTGGCATCCCCTCATTCATCACACCATATCTTGTAGTTTCAGAATAATCCTGCTTCATTTCTTCCGCCTGAAAACCTGCCATTATCTTAACATTATGGCTATTGTTAAATGTTTGTGAATATGAACTATAAACATTCAAATTCAGATAGTTTTCCTTTTTATAAGATTGAGTGAGTTTAGAATCTTCCTTCTTATCAATAATGGTACCATCAGCATTATAGCCGTTATATGGAAGTGTGGTTTGCTTCATAGACTCATCATAAATACTATAATTCAATTCCACGTTGGTAATCCAATTCTTTATCGGTTCTAAAATAAGAGCAGCCTGTTGATAATGTTGGTCTCCCCTAACATTTCTTTTCCCACCTTTTTCCAATAAAATAGAAGGATAATTGGACATCAATTTACCATTTGGGTCATACAATGGTAAATTAGGCCAGGATTGACGTCCCAAATAATCATAAAAACGGCTATCAGCCAAATAGGTAGGGCGATGTTTATCACTACGGGTGAAACGAGTACTATATCTGATTTTTAACCAATTGGTAATAGTTGCGTTAATTTTTCCGGTAGCATTATAACGTTGCAAACCGTCATCACCAAGTTTTAACAGACCTCCTTGGTCTAAGTAATTGAATGAAGCATAATAAGTAATTTTATCAGCACCACCTGTTATGCTCACATTATGCTCCTGCGATAATACACTACTTTTATAGGTTTCATCATACCAATCCGTGTTTGCATACCCTTTCGTCCATGTATCTTCCCATAAAGCCGAATTACCAGGTTTAGTATCAAGACTATAAGGTAGCTTACCAGCTTGGTAGTCCAACATCTTCTGCATTGTCTCATCATTAAAGACTTGTCCGTCACCTTTATTAATAGCAGCACTATTAAAGAAATTAGCAAATGTATAAGAGTCCATCATTTTGGGCAAGTTCATCGGGCTCGCCACACGGAAGCTATTATTATAATTTACTGCAATTTTACCAGCCTTACCATTTTTGGTAGTAACAAGAATAACTCCAAATGGCGCGCGCGACCCATAAATAGAAGAAGCCGCCGCATCTTTCAATACTGAGATATTTTCAATATCTTGCGGATTGATAGTATTTAAGTCACCTTCCATGCCGTCAATCAATATAAGTGGACTTCCACTTGAACCATCACCAATCGTACCATTACCACGAATACTTATACTGGCTGTTTTATCTACCTCACCAGTATTTGTAGAAATCTGCAAGCCAGGTATCAGCCCCTGTAAGGCCATCGTTGCACTTGCCACCGGACGCGACTCCAAATCTTTGGCCGTAGCAATACCTACCGAACCCGTCAGATTCACTTTTTTCTGCGTACCGAAACCTACCACTACTACCTCATCCAGCATTTCAGTATCATCTTTCAATACAACATCGATTGTTTTTCCTGCAACAACTTGTATTTCTTGTGTCTTATATCCTATATAAGAGATAATTAAAGTTGCCCCAGCTCTTACCGACAAAGAAAAATTACCATCAACATCAGTAATAGTACCATTAGATACATTCCCTTTTTCTATAATACTGGCGCCAATAACGGGTCCCATTGCATCTTTCACCACACCTGTAACTTTGACTTGCTGTTGGATTACCTGCATACTTTGTTCATTGCTATCTGCCATCACCGTGAAAGGATGGCCAGCAACGAAACCGATGCCAAGCAACAAGGCGGCAAGCGCCTTCCGATTGTTTCTAAAAGAATCTGATTTCATTGTTTTTCTTTTAAATTAGATAATAAAAGGTTTATTGACTCTCAAAAAAAATCCCTCAAAGGAGATGTGCAAATATACAGTGGTTCACTATAACAAAACAGAAGATAAATAGACCGTGAAGAAAGGACAAATTCGTCATGCCTAATTTACCACTGCCATTGATTAATTTACCCAGTCTCTTATAGAGTAGGAACTACCGGTTTTATACTTCCATCCTCATTAAACTCCAACTTATCCATACAAACCTCACGATGATAACCGGCTGCCCACCCCATTCTTACTGCATTAGGTCGACGGAAGCGATGATACACAATATACCATTCGTCTTTTCCTGGAATTTGCAATACTGAGTTATGCCCTGTTCCATAAATACCTTTCTCCGTTTTTTTCGACAGAATTAAATTGTTCTTGGGAATATTCAATGAACCGAGCGGTGAAGTTGCCGTGGCATACCTTACCTGATAATTCTCATCGCGTGTATCATTCTCCGACCATAAGAAATAGTAAAGCCCTTTACGATAAAAAACATAAGTACCTTCGTTATAACTTCTGTCAGGTGTCATTCTTATAACCTTGCTCTCGTCGAAAGAAATCATATCATCATTTAATTCTACTGCGGCAAGATAATAGTTACCCCAATAAAGGTAATATTTATCAGAAACCGGATCGTGGAATACATCCGGGTCTATTTCTTGTCCTCCCCGTTGTCCTATCGGACGGAAATCAACAAGAGGCTTTCCTAATGGGTCATAAAAAGGTCCAGCCGGGTCATCTGCAATGGCTACCCCAATTTTCTTATCGGCCGAAAAATAATAATAATACTTATACTCGTCATTCACTTTTCGTTCGATAATAGCTGGTGCCCATGCCCGCTTATCTGCCCAAGCTATATCTTTCTGCAAATTAAGAATAACACCCTCATCTTTCCACTCTCTCAGATTATCAGATGAAAAAGTTTTAAAATAGTATCCACTCCATTCATGAAAGCCATCACTGGTAGGATAAATATAATACTTACCTGTTTTATGTGAAAACATCACTTCCGGATCAGCATAGTATCCCTGCAATACCGGATTATTCTTATTATCCAATGGCACATATCCACGGTCAGCCCCCTCTGTAGTAAACTCAATTTTCCTAATTGCCTTATCAAAATTATATTGCATAAATTCGGCACAAACAGAACGGCTGTAACTGCCTCCTTCCGATAAACCTCCATTATGATAGAAAAAATACCATTGCCCTTTAAATTCCACTATGCTAGGATGTATTGTATTACTGTTTCCTGCAATCTCCGCCAGAATACCTTTATATTCATAAGGACCATCAACACGATCTGCCATCGCATAAGCTACCTTTTCCGGCCAGCCTGAAGCATAAGTCAAGTAGTATTTATCTTTATATTTATGTATCCAAGGGGCTTCGGTAAAATTAAAATCTTTAAAATCAATCTTTTTAATTTCTCCGTCAATCTCTATCATATTCTCTTTCAACTTTGCATAATAACAAAATCGGTTTCCCCAGAATATCCATGCCTGTCCATCTTCGTCAACAAATACAGCAGGATCAATGCACACCCAGGAATGATTAGATCCAAAACAATCCTTATTAGTCAGTAATGGCTTGCCAAGTGCATCTTTAAAAGGTCCTTCAGGCCGATCAGATACGGCAACTCCAATGCCTGAACCATTTGTACTAATATAAAAGTAATACTTCCCATTACGCAGAATAATATGCGAGGCATAAGCAGCTCCAGTATCGTCCCAAACAAAATCAGTAATCTTCAACGGCGTTGGATACTCAGTCCAGTTTATCATGTCTGTCGTAGAAAACACGCACCAATCTTTCATTTTATAACCACTTTGCTTACCGGCACAATCATGTCCTGTATATAACCAAAGTGTATCTCCAACTACCAGCACAGCCGGATCTGCTGTATATTTATGTGTAATCACCGGATTACCATTTATAACAAAATGAAACAAACTGTCTTGTGCCAATGCATTGGCATTTATTCCAATTGAAGTCATAAAGAACAGGGAAATCCAATAAAGTTTTCTCATCATACTCTTATTTTTATTAATGAATAAGACAGAAGATTTCATGCGAATTTTTGTTTTGTGTCCTGAATGGTTTGATTTCATGGTTTTCATATTTATCTGATAAAAAACTCGATAGAATTAAGAGACAGGCAAAAGTAGCAAGTTTACCCGGATACAAGCAGAGGCAAATCGGGAGAAAAGAAAGGGGAAAACAGTCAACCTATATGAAAGTTATTCCCTATTCACAAAATAACTTCTTCCTCCCTATCAGAAAGTTATTATTATCCCAAGAAAAAGTTTTCAGCATCGAATAAAAATTTGTAAATTGCGCCTGCAAATATATAATTGCAAATTAAAAATAATTATTTGCAAAGTTAGAATTTATATTCGCAGACTATGAATATATTTTTTATTCGATAGAAAAAAGTTTTTAATAGGGAGAAAGCAAGTTTTATCTGCACCTAGAGCAAGTTTTTCTGCCTATACCATACAAATAACAAAAGCATACCAATTTAAATACAATCCACTATGGCCGAATATGAAATGCAGGAGATGAACCTGCCCAACAAAGAAGGAAAACGCGTGCTTTACCCACGCCTCGTACAACGCGGACAAGCCGACACGGAATACATTGCACGAATCCTGTCACAAAAGAGTTCATTCAGCAAAGGAGATGTCACCGGGCTATTACAGGAACTGGCTGATGAACTGGCTTATCAAATGGGGCAAGGGAAATCGGTGAAGCTGGATGGTATAGGCACTTTTGTTCCTGCATTGACATTGCGCAAGGACAGAGAACGGGAAACAGGCGAAGAAGACTCCACCCGACGAAACGCACGGAGCATCGCCGTAGGGGGTATTAATTTCCGCCCCGAAAAGTCTCTTGTCGCTTACACAAACTATCATTGTGAACTGGAACGTTCGCAACAGAAGTTCCACCGCTCATCGCAGAAGTTCACCCCCGAACAACGCCTGCAACGGGCAAAGCAATATCTTTCCGAACATCCTTACATGACGGTAAGTGATTATTGTAGACTGACAGGATTGCGGCACACCACCGCATCATTGGAACTGAAGAAATGGGCCGGACAGTCCGAAACTACCATTACAACCTCGGGACGGGGCACGCACAAGGTTTATATCGATGGGTAAATCGGGCAAATAGCGGGGGGAAATCGGGCAAAACAGTATTCAGAAGCATCTGCTTTGCCCGATTTATTCTACTTTTGTTGCATAGATAAATCATAACTCAAATGAATATGCGACCACATATATATCTTCTTTTTCTATTCTTGTTATTCTTTGTTGCCAACAGCATGGCGCAACCTTATACTTTGCGGCACCTCGGCATCGAAGACAGACTATCGAATAACTATGTACGAGACATTGCGCAGGACAAGCAAGGTTGCATCTGGATAGCAACCGAACTTGGATTAAATCGTTTTGATGGTTGTAACTTCACCACTTACAAAAGCAATAACTCACAGTTAAGCAGCGATGCGCTCAACGTATTACTATATGACGAAATGGAAAACAGCCTGTGGATAGGAGGTAAATTCAAGGGCATCAACAGACTGGACTGCTCTACTTACGAGTTTCACGACTATACGCCGGAAGAAAGCATGCGTATTGATAATATCGTACATCTCTCACATGCTGCCGATGGCGGGATATGGATCACTCCACATAATGGAGACATCGTGCACTATGATAAACAAAAACGGATATTCACCACACTTCCCAGTATGGGAGCCACGGAACTGAGCAATTCAAACTGGTGTACCTTCGATGATGGCGAAGGTGCTTTATACATTGGACATGCCCAAGGCGGGATGAGCATCATAGACCTGAAAAACAAAACCAGACATACTCTCAGTAATAATCCGGATAATCCTCAAAGTCTGCCCGGCAACAGTGTCTATTCTATCTATAAAGACCATCTTGAAAATATCTGGGTAGGAACTAATCGCGGCCTGGGATTATTCAACCCGAAGACTGAAGAATTCACCGTATTCAAACATGAGCCAAGTAACCCGTATTCACTGATTGCAGACCACATCTACGCCATCAAGGAAATGAACGATGGCAGCCTATGGATAGCCAGTGACATTGGCGGCATCAGCATACTGGACTTGCACAGCATCACTTTCAAGAATCCTGAGAGTGTACAGTTTTACAACATAACGGCAGGCAACAATAGGAATGGGGTTTCTTCCGGAAATATCCGCAATCTGTTGCAAGATTCCTTTGGGAATATCTGGATAGGCAACTACAGTAGCGGCGTAGATTTCATCAGTCACACACAACCGGTGTTCCATGTCCTTCCTTATATGACCGAGAAGGGAAACATCTTAAAACATAAACCCGTCTGGGGCATTTGCAAAGATGAGAACAATCAGGTATGGTTAGGTAGTGAAAATGAAATCAGCCTGTTCAAGAATGACAAGCTTCTGAAAAGTATCAATATCTCCAAACAATTATCAAGACCTTACGGGCAAGTATTCTCCATAATCAATGCCGGAAACGGTATTCTGCTGCTTGGCATATACGATGACGGTCTGCTAAAATTTGACACCCGCAGCGAATGCATCGAACGTATTCCACTGGATATGGAGAATGTAGACATCATCACTTTCTTCAAGGACACGGACGGCACCATATGGATAGGTGCGGAATACGGCATATACACTTATGCCAATGGGCAACTGAACAAGGAGAGCCAACTGGACGCTCTGCTACCGGACAAATCAGTATACGGTATCTTGCGCGACAGGCAAGGGAAACTATGGATAGGTACTTATGGCGGCGGAATAGCCATCTTCGACAGAAACAACAAACCGGTAGCGAAGCTGAATACAAATACCAACTTCTTCTCCAATGCTATAAACAACCTGCACATGGACAGTCAAGGCGGCATTTGGATTGCTACACGCAATGGAATCGGTTACATTAAAGATACCTCCCATCCCGAAATGTTCGAATCATACGGTTACAAACAAGGACTGGAAGACACTTTTGTACGCACTATCCAGGAAGATGCAACGGGGAATATCTGGCTCAGCACCAACGATGGCATTTCTCGCTGGAACAAACAGAAACAGAGCTTCGACAGTTACGACTACCGGGACGGCATACCTATGGGAAACTTCATAGAAGGTTCGGCTTGCCGCACAGAAGACGGTACTCTTTATTTCGGTTCTCTGAACGGCGTCTGTTACTTCAGTCCCGAAAGTCTGATTGCAGAACGGCAAGTGGCTCCCGTACAGATTATCGAATGTAAAGGACTCGATAACCAGATAGAAAGCCGTAGCGGAGAAATTATCATCTTAACCTCAAATGGCAACATAGAATTGCCCTATGACCGGAATTCATTCCGCATCTATTTTTCCGTTCCCGACTACTCACAAAGCCAGCAGGTGGAATACGCCTATCTGATGGAAGGATTGGAAAACTCCTGGACCAATACTTTAGGTGAAAACCAAGTGACCTTTCGCAACATATCTCCCGGAGAATACACCTTCAAGGTCAAGGCGCGGCTGAGAAACCAAGAGTGGGACGATACTCATATCGCCACTATCACCATACACATATACCCTCCTTTGTGGCTGACGTGGTATGCCAAAATCTTTTATATCCTGCTGGCATTATTGTGCGTGTTCTTCTGGTTCCGCTTCTACAAACGTAAACTGCTATTGGAAAGCTCTCTCGAACTGGAGAAAAAGAAAAGTCTGAATGAACAGGAACTCAACAATGAGCGTCTGCGCTTCTACACCAATATTACTCACGAACTGCGCACTCCACTGACGTTAATACTCGGCCCATTGGAAGATTTGGTCAACGATCCCCATGTACCCGCCTTCTATAGTAATAAGATTAAAGTAATCCACAGTAGTGCCATCCGGTTGCTAAACCTGATTAACCAAATACTGGAATTCCGCAAAACGGAAACACAGAACCGGAAGCTGACCGTATCAAAAGGAGATTTAGGTAGCCTTGTCACTGAAACAGGATTGCGCTACAAAGAGCTGAACCGAAATGGGAAAATTACATTCCAAATCAGTATCGACACCGCGGAAACAAAACTTTATTTTGATACTGACATCATCTCTACAATATTGAACAACCTACTCAGCAATGCAATAAAATATACCCCTGAAGGAGATATCAGGCTCATAATGCGTACAATCGTTGAAGGAGAAAACAAGTATACGGAGATAGTAGTAAGCGACACCGGATATGGAATAGATGCTGAGGCTCTCCCTCATATCTTCGATCGTTATTATCAGGTAAAAGGAAAACACCAGGCATCGGGCACAGGTATCGGGCTCGCATTGGTTAAGTCATTAGCCGACCTGCATGAAGGTATGCTGCAAGTGGAAAGTGAAATTGGCAAAGGAACTACCTTCAGCCTCCGTCTTCTCACAGAAAACACCTATTCCAGTGCCCTGCACAAAGAAGAGAAACCGGAAACAATTCTTGTAGAGCCGGAAAAATCGGAAGAAGAAGAGGATAAAGAGGAGACTGACATTCGTCCGATGTTACTCGTTGTAGAGGATAACGATGACATCCGGGAATATATTGTTTCTTCTTTTAGTAACAATTATCGAATCATAACCGCTACCAACGGGAAAGAAGGTTTGGAACAGGCACAGAAGCATATACCTGATATCATCATCAGCGACATTATGATGCCTGTAATGAATGGAATAGAGCTTTGCAAACGGGTAAAAGAAGATATATGTACCAGTCATATTCCCGTTATCCTGCTTACAGCCAAAGACTCCATCCAAGATAAAGAAGAAGGATACGAAAGTGGTACCGATTCTTATCTGACAAAGCCTTTCAGTGCCAAGTTACTAAACAGCCGCATACACAATTTGCTGGAATCAAGAAGGAAACTGGCACTCCTGATTGCAAACCGCACCAAAGAACTGAAACCGGAACAGCCACAGGAGCCTATCAAATTAAGTCGCCTGGATGAGGAATTCTTGGCCAGGTTTACTTCTATTGTAGAAGAGAACGTTGATATAGACAAACTCGACATGTCTTTCATGATGGACAAGATGAACATGAGCCACTCCACCCTTTACCGGAAGATAAAGGGGCTAACAGGCATATCAGGCAATGAGTTCATCCGGAAGATAAGACTGAAAAACAGTCTCCGCTTATTGATGGAAGAAGGACTAAACATTTCCGAAGCTGCTTATGCAAGCGGTTTCAATGACTTGGGGTATTTCCGGACTTGCTTTAAGGAGGAATATGGAATGGCACCGTCGGAGTACATTAAACAACAAAAATAAATGTAATCCCTGCCAAAACCATATTCATCAATATTAATCAAGCGCTTTCTTTACCGTTATTTTTAGACTTTATTCTTCCGTTGCAAACAAGCCAAGCAGTTCATTTTGTTTTAGAGGCTTTGCAATAAACAAATTGCATCCCGCCTCTAAAGCACAAATCCTGTCTGACTCAAAAGCATTTGCCGTAAGTGCAATAATCATGATTTCTTTATTAAATTCCCTGATTTTCCGAACCGCTTCCAAACCACCCATTATAGGCATCTTCATATCCATAAGCACAAAATCATAGTGCCCGTTACGAACTTCTTGAACAGCCTCCACACCATTCAGCACACGCGTGATGTTGTAATCTTTAAGAATATGTTGCACTAATGAATAATTACCGTCATTATCTTCGGCAATCAGAATTTTCAAGTCTTTTCTGTTTGCTATCCTTACAGGCATTTCCTGTTTTTCGGGCAGCACAACGACCGGAATTTCTTTTCCCAGCAAATCTACCTCACACGGTATCCATGCCCAGAAGGTAGACCCTACGCCAGGAGCAGAAGTAAAGCCGACCTCACCTCCCGCACCTTCGATGATGGCACGCGAGATAGCCAGTCCGAGTCCCGTTCCCTGCGCAAATTCATTCAGCTTCTGAAAACGTCCGAACACCCGGTTTTGCAATTCCGGTGGAATGCCGACTCCTGTATCTTCAACGTATACCCGGATACCTCCCCGTTCAAGAGTGTATCCCATCTTGATATGTCCCGACTTGGTACATTTCACCGCATTGGTGAGGAAGTTGGACCACACTTGCTTCAACCGGCTTCTATCCAGGAAGATGTTGCACTCCGCACCCGAACTATCCAGAAGGAGTTCGACATCAGTATTTGCCACTTTAGGCAAGATCATCGTATACAGCTCGCTACGCAGCTTTGCCAAGTTGAATGTTTCCCTCTTACGTTCAAGGATTCCCGACTCAATCTTGGACAGGTCAAGAATATCATTAATCAGGCGCAACAACAACTCATTGTTGGACTGAATGATTTCTACATATTCTTCTTTCTCGGCCGGATCGTCACAATGTGCCATGAGCTCGGAAAAACCTACGATAGCATTCAGAGGAGTACGTATCTCATGGCTCATATTTGCCAGAAAAGCAGATTTAAGTTTATCGGAAAGCTCCGCCTTTTCTTTCAGTTCCTTTAATTCCCGGGTTACTCTTTCCCATTCTGTATTGTTGAAACCAATACCGGTATAACGGATTACTTTTCCCTTCCTGTCCCTCTCGGACTGGATGCCGGTAATCACTATACTCTGCCATTCCTTATCCCACTTTGTCTTGGTGCGGTAATTAAAGCTGAAGTCCTTATCTATCCCGTTGAGCATAAGGTCAATAAATTCACGTATACGATCCATATCCTCAGGATGTGTATGTTCCAGGTAGGCTTCCGGAGTAATGGGAGTTTCAGGATTATAATCGTTCACCGGATCATTGAAAGCTCTGAAAAGCCCGCTTTCTACATCAAAATCCCAATAGCTCATACCAACGGTCTTGAAAGTAAGCTCCATCTTGTAGTTTCTTTCCTTTATTTCTTCGTTCAGTTGGTGCATCTTGGAAATGTTCTGACGAAATCCGGTATACTTTATGATATGCCCTGCTTCATCACGTTCAAAGGGAACTCCCATCACATGACAGTACTGCCATGTTTCATCATGTTTCGTCTTTATACGGCAAGTCAGGTCAAGCATTTTATCTTCACCCAATATCATGGATTGCGTGGCATCATTGTAGGTGGAATAGTCTTCGGGGTGTACAAATTCCCTGAATTCTTCCAAAGTCATCAGTTTGTCACTGGCATAGTCATTGACAGGATCATTGTATGACTCAATTTTCAGGGTTTGTATATCAAAATCCCAATGGACGATATTACTGACTTGCATAGCCAGTTCACGTTTGGTTATCAGTTCCTGAGTTTTTTTTGCCATCAATACTTTCTCGGTCACATCCAACTGTGTACCGATAATCAACCGTTTGCCCCGATGCTCGGAAGACATACGCATGCGGCTTTCATAATAGCGATACTGTTCTTCCGCTTCGTTGTAATAACGCAGCGTTATGTGTCCGTATCGTATTTCTCCGTTTATCAGTTGAGTAAATATCTGCTTTAATGGGGCATGATCCTGAGGATGTAATATTTCCAGCATTTCCTCCCACGGCAACATATCCTTTGCAATCGCTTCTCCATATAAAGAACTAAAGCTCTTCTTACGCACATCATACACCCATGAAGACATATTGGCGGCATTCATAGCCATCTCCAGATTCTTCTTGTTTTCTTCCGTACGAAAATCAGCTTCCTTTAAAGCAGTCACATCATTGGAAAGCAGGATATGGCCGATAATCCTCCCTTCGTTATTACGCAAAGGAACAACTTTAGCCTCATAAATCATGGATTTTTTATTATTGCTCGCAAAGTAAGCATCATCGTTAATCCGGTCAAAATCATACTCAAACTCCAAAGCTACGTCTTCACCTGCCCGTATCTTTCTTTCAAGTTCTTCATCCATATAGGGACTCTGAAAGAGATTGACAATATTCACTACAGTTGACCGGTCATCAACACCATACATGCGCAAAGCATGGTCGTTGATACTACGTAAGACGCCATTTGCATCATATATATCAATACTTATCGGCAAACGGGCATACAAACTCTCTGCTAATAAAAGTTCTTCGTGGGAAAGGATTTCATCTTGTTCCATCAAATTATTAGTTTTTGTCGGTACTTCAGTACTGGCAGGTTTGTCGTTTCAGCAGTCCATGTATTCCAAGCTATACTTCTTTTATACAGAGCTTGCATGGCAAAAGTATGATTAAAAAACGATATTCTAAAATTTAAAGTAACAAAACTGAAATACAACTAAACTTAGGCAAGTAAAAAAGCGGAAAAAGCATGAATACAGGAGGTAAAAAGCAAAGAGACATGCCGAAAACAGACATGTCTCTTCTATTAGATATTCTATTATGAAGCTATCAAGTGTCTTTCAACAGACACAATCTTTAGAATTCTTATTCCACTTCTATACCATGTTGCACCGGAGTGAGAATGAATGTGAATTCATAATCACCATAAGGCAACTGATATTGCTTCAACGGCCATGCGCCCCAACTATTTACACAGCCCAGACCCATCTGTGCCTTGTCAATGCAAAGGTTTGTCAGGTCAGCCTGTTTCACTTCAGGAGAGTGGCTCTGACCTTTATCCCAACCATCGTCCAAAGACTCGATAGTGTAGTGCAGGGCGGATGCAGAGAAAGGAGCTTCTGCCACAATCTGCAAGCCACGGCCTGCGGAATTCAGTTGCTTCCACCAGCGGATGTCGGTCTTTGTACCTGTTTCCTGTGGACGGATGTAAGAGTAGAACTGCTCATCCACACTCTGACGGTACAAGCCCAGGTCGGTCACATGGTTACGGTCACTGTAGTTTTCTATCGGACCACGACCGTAATATTCTATCGTTTCGAATGACTTAGGCATCTGCATCTGCATACCAAAACGGAACATGGGCGATACCTTTGCCTGCTGGTCGGCTGTCATCTTCTGAGTTACTTTCACGGCACCCTTGTTATTGATGACATAAGTCAGATTCAAACGTGCAGAAACGTTCTTCATATCATATTCTGCATTTACCTGTACCTGGTCGCCTACGGTTTCCCATTTGAAAGAAGTCAACTTCAATCCCGGATTCTTCCAAGCCGCAAACTTTTGTTGCAGACCTGCACCGAAGTCATTATCAGTAGGCGCACGCCAGAAGTTAGGTGCCAAAACAGCATCTTCATTCATCATTTCCACACCTGCCACATTGTAACGGCTCAGGTAACCACTATGTTTGTCGAATTCCAGACGGAAGTTCTCACCGTTCACAATCAGATAACGCCAGTCGTTCTCCTGCACTTGCGGAACTACAGTAGCTACGTTTACGCTTTCTGTATTCTTCAGTTCCATTGAAGGAGCCTTGTAAGGATTCAGTACAAACTGGTCTTTCGCTACGGCATATCCGGCAGGAAGTAATCCTTCACGGTTCTTCAGACGATACTTCACATTCAGCAACCATTCCTTGCATTCGCAAGTCTTGCCGATGTTCAGTTTCACTTTGGCAGTCTGCTGCGGAGCAACGTTGAGGTCTTCTACACGGCCGGTGCGGATTACCTTACCATTAGCCAGCACTTCCCAGTCCATGTAATAAGCGGACAGATCGCGGAAGAAGTTTTCATTATAAACGTTTACTTCACCATTTTTCAAGTCAGCCGGGGTAGTCCATATGTTCTGGTAGAAGTAGCCGACCTCATACATGTGCGGATTGGGCACACGATCAGGACTGATAAGACCATTATCACAGAAATTCTTATCTGAAGCATCATAGCGATTGAAATCACCACCATAAGCATAAATAGTTACCCCGTCTTTACCTTTCCAACGAACAGACTGGTCTACAAAATCCCAGATAAATCCACCTTGCAGGTTAGGATATTTACGAATCAGATCCCAATATTCTTTAAAACCACCTTGTGAATTACCCATCGCATGGGCATATTCACATTGGATAAGCGGTTTCTTAGCATCTGTACGTTTGCCATACTTCTCCATATGCTCATAACCGGCATACATGGGGCAATCAACATCGGTGAATTCGTTGCCGTGGGCTTGCTCGTATTGCACAGCACGGCTGGGATCTTCATTCTTTATCCAACGATAGCATGCTTCGAAGTTGGGTCCGAAACCGGCTTCGTTGCCCAGTGACCAGAAAATGATGCTGGGATGATTGAAACCACGTTGCACATTGCGTTGGTTACGTTCCATGTGGGCTTTGGCATAGGCGGTATTCTTGGCAAGAGTCTTTTCCTTGTAGCCCATACCATGCGATTCGACATTCGCTTCGGCCACCACATAAATACCGTATTTATCGCAAAGATCATACCACAGATTGTCATCCGGATAATGACAGGTACGCACAGCATTGATATTAAATTTCTTCATCACCTGAATATCCTGTATCATGCGTTCGGGAGATACCACATAGCCACCGTCAGGATCAAGTTCGTGGCGGTCGGCCCCCTTAAAGAGGACAGCCTTACCGTTGACAAGTATCTGGTCGCCCTTCAATTCAATCTTGCGGAAACCTACTTTTACGGGAATAACTTCGTTGCTGCCTTGCAAAGTAGCACGCAGGGTATAGAGATAAGGAGTTTCGGCAGTCCATTTGTGAGGATTCTCCACATTCATCAGGACGTTTCCGCTACCTTTGGCGGTTGCGGTGGCTACTTGCTTGCCTGTTGCATCCAGCAATTCCAGGTCTACATTTCCACTGCCTTTCAGGTTGAGTTTCACGCTGAGGGAACCGTCTTTGTATGCTTCGTCCAGGTCCGGAGTAACGCGGATATCCTGAATACGTTTTTTATTGCGGGCATAGAGGTAACAATCACGACCTACACCACTGAAGCGGAAAAAATCCTGGTCTTCCAGATACGTACCATCGCACCAACGGAATACTTGGAAGGCGATAAGATTTTCCTGTCCAGGTTTCAGGTAAGGGGTCAGGTCAAATTCAGCTTCCAGTTTGCTATCTTCGCTGTAACCTACATAGCGGCCGTTCACCCACAGATACATATTGGAAGTGACGGAACCGAAGTGTGCGATAATATCTTTTCCCTTCCAGTCAGCCGGAACGAGGATTTCGCGACGGTAAGAACCAACGTGGTTGTTCTGTGTGGGAACTTCGGGAGGATTGTTCTGAAATTGGTTACGCCAGGCATAACCGGTGTTTACGTAGATGGGGTCGCCATAACCGTTCAACTCCCATACAGCGGGAACCTGCATATCATTCCAACCTTTGTCGTTAAAACCGACTTTCCAGAAATCGGTAGGACGTTGGTCAGCATTGGGTACCCAGAAGAATTTCCAGGTGCCGTTCAAAGTCATGTAGTTAGCGGATTTGGCTTTCTCGCCTTTCATGGCAGCATCTGCCGACTCGTAGGCGAAGTAGTTAGCGTGCATAGGCGCACGGTTCACAGCATTGACTTCCGGGTCAAGCCACTCTTTAAAGGACTGTGCATTTGCAGTCAGAGCCAAGGCTGCAAAGAGTCCGGTGATAAGATGTTTCTTCATGATATAAAGTTATTATGTTTGTAGCAGTATGAAAGTAATTCTTTTCATACTGCTACAAAGATAGGGTGATTTAATGAATTCAAAGGAGAATTATAGTTCAAAAAGAGGGGAAAACAGACCAAAGTGACTTTTGCTCCCCACTCATTTTCCTATTTCACCTGCAAACGATATACTCCAAACGAGCGTGGTTCAAGCTCAAGCTTCAAAGACTGCCCTTTCACTTGTACCGGACGAACACGCGGAACAATTGCTTCCTCATCCAACGTGTTCACCGTTCTCCAATTATCATTTTGCAGGTAAGTACATGAACCTGCAACAAGCTGGCGTTTCTTCAAGCCGTTGAAATCTATCTGAACCTCAGCAGGCTGGCTACCGGCATTCACCAGTTTCAGAATAATTTCACCTGTCGGTGCATTCAACGCAGCGGTTGCATAGAGGCTGTCTTGTCCTGCAACAGCTTTGCCGTCCATTTTCAGACTGAGCACATCGGTTCCGGCATTCATGCCGTACATTTGCTGAACGTAGTAGTTCGGTGTACGCATCATCCGCAGGTTATCAAACCAGATTAAGTCCGGATTCCACTGCCAGGCATCTACATGGGCAAACAAAGGAGCGTATGTAGCCAGATGAACTACATCTGCGTTCCGTTCCAGTCCCGTCATGAAGGCTGCTTCGGAAAGGGCTGCAAGGAAGTTGTTATCTTTCTTCGTGGAATGGTCGTGTGAAGCATATTCTCCGGCGAAGACTTTCGGACCTTTACGGTCATAGTTGTCATAGCGGGAAGCGTTGCCGAAGAACCAGTCGGGATTCATGTAATAGTGTTCATCCACCAGGTCTACACCCAGACGTTTCATTTCCGGCCAGAGGTAATCGAACTTATCACCGCTGGCACTGGGGCCGGAACTGCCGACAACCTTGATAGTGGGATACTTTGCACGGATAGCTTTCGTGAAGGCTTCCAGACGGTCTACATAGACCTTGTCCCACTGTTCGTTGCCGATGCCTATCATCTTCAGGTTGAAAGGTTCGGGATGTCCCATATCGGCACGTACTTTGCCCCAGGTAGAGGTAACCGGGCCGTTGGCAAACTCAATCAGATCGAGTGCATCCTGTATGTAGGGGTCAAGCTCGTCCATAGGAACGACTTCGTTACTTTCGTACTGGCAGGAGAGTCCGCAACTTATCACCGGGAGAGGTTCTGCACCGAGGTCTTCACTCAGGAGGAAATATTCGAAGTAACCAAGGCCGAGGGTCTGGAAATAATCGGGGAATGCCTTGTGCTTGAAGGTATAATTCCAGCGGTTTTCATTCAGAGGACGGTTTTCGACAGGACCTACCGAGTTCTTCCACTGATAACGGGTTTCAAGACTGTTACCTTCGATGATACAGCCACCGGGGAAACGGAATACACCGGGGTTGAGGTCGTAAAGGGCTTGCGCCAGATCAGCACGCAGACCATTCTCGCGTCCTTTCCAAGTATTGACGGGGAAGAGGGAGATGTGGTCCATGTCTACTGTACCTTTAGTTTCCAGAACGATACGCAGGCGGGCATGGGCATCGGTGAAAGGAGATTTCAGCACAGCGGTCAGTTTCTGCCAGTCGCGGCCGCTCACTTCTATTTCTTTTTTCAGAAGATTCTGAGCATTGGAATTCACCAGTTCGATGGAGAGTTTCATCGGCTTGGCATCCGGTGTACGGGCATATACGGAGAAACGGTATTCTTCGCCTTGCTTCACGCCGATGCCGCGATAGCCTTCATTATCCAGTCCGGCACGCAACAGACGACCGTCATTAACTACACGCACATAATGCGGATTGCGGTCGAAACAAGGATTTGCATCCTGTACGGTTACATTACCGAAAGGTACCCAACCGACAAAAGGTTGCGGGAATTCAAAAGAACGGTTCTTCACTAATTCGGCATAGAGTCCGCCGTCAGCCCCGAAGTTGATGTCTTCAAAAAAGATACCATACATTTCGGGCTGTATCTGTGCCGTTGGTTTGGAAACATCAACGGTCATCACATGCGTCTGCGCCTGCACACCCAGTGCAAGGGACAAAGCTAAAAGGGTGGTTAATTTTCTCATAAATAGGTATATCGTTTAAGATTCTATCTCATATCTATTACTTTTTCTTTTCTATATTCTGATGAATACGTATTACCGTAAACGAATAGGCCGGCATTGCATAAGGGAAGTCATTTCCTTCTACTTTAAAGTCGGAAGAAACAGGCTTTGCACCTTTATCCTTGGGGTCGCCTGTTAGCAGGATTTTCGTTGCCGAAGGATTAACTAAAGTTACACCGTCCAACTTCACCTGAGCAGAAACTTCCACAGGAAGCATATTCACCAACTTCACGATATAATCTCCTGTGTTGGCGTCTTTCACAACAGAAACTCCTACGCGCTTCTTCACGGCATCCCAACCGTTGTTCAATTTCACATCAGAAGCAAGATACTCGTTTCCGGAGTTCTGACCATACATTAGTTGTGTATAATAGCCCACTGTAGGCTTCACTTCCGTATTATTGAAATAAATCAAGTCCGGATTCCATTGCGTATGCCCGTCTTTCGCCAATAGCGGAGCGTAGGAAGTCATTTCCACTACATCACCGTTACGCTCCACGGCTGTCAGGTACAAGGCTTCGGCAAGTGCTGTTTCTACATTATTGGGGCGGCCCGGCAAGTGGGCGGCATATTCGCCTAAGTATACTTTCGCCTTTTTGCGGTCGTAACGGTCGTAATAATCCTGATTGTGAATCAGCCAGCCCGGTTCTACATAATAATGTTCGTCAACCATAGGGACACCCAGCTCGGTGGCAAGGTCCCAACCTACTTCGTAGTCCGTACCTTCATAGAACGGGCCGGTAGTACCAATCACTGTCACTTCCGGATATTTCTCCTTGACAGCATCGAATATCATCTTAAAACGTTCTACAAATACTTCCGTTATCATGTCTTCGTTACCGATACCGATATACTTCAGATTGAACGGTTTCGGGTGTCCGGCTTCGGCACGCTTCTTGCCCCATACAGTCTTGCGGGCATCTCCGTTGGCATATTCTATCAGGTCGAGAACATCCTGAATATATTGCGGCATTTCTTCCATCGGGATACCGCCCTGTTGTCCCATGCAAGTCAGTTCACCTTTAGAATGATGGGCACAAGTACCTGAGTTCTGGCAAGGAACACCTGCTGCAACTACCGGTACAGGTTCTGCACCCATATCTTCGCAGAACAGGAAGTATTCATGGTATCCCAGGCCACGGGTCTGATGGTAGCCCCAAAGGTTACGCAGAGGCTTGCGGGCTTCCAACGGACCGATAGAACCTTTCCAGTCGTAAATATTGTCTACACCATCGCCATGAGCCACGCATCCACCGGGGAAACGAACGAAACGGGGGTGAAGGTCGGCAAGCGTTTGCGCCAGGTCGGCACGGAGTCCGTTCTTACGACCCTTGAAAGTCTTTTGCGGGAAGAGGGAAACCATGTCCAACGCCAGTTGTTGGGTGCCCATCCATGCAAGAGGAGTAATAGTCAGTACGGCATCCGTGGCATCCTGGTATGCCGTCAGCACGGCGCGTTGCTTCTTCCATTCCTTGGAAGTGACGGAGAGCACAGCCATTGCCACCTCTTTACCGTCTTTCGTCTGCAAAGCAACTTTCACCTTTCCACCTTTTCCTTCGAGCATTTTTGAGAAGAAAGAGAAATCGTACTTCTCTTCTTTCTTCACGGCAATACCATCGAAACCGGAATTTACCAGAGAAACTTCAGCAGGCATGTTCACTTCAAGCACTGCATAATGGGAATTATTGGGATGTATCGGATTCTCCGTTGCGATGCTCAATTTTCCATTCTCTCCCCGAACACTCCAGGAATGTGTACTGTTCCAGTTCTGGTCGTTACCACGGTCAGTAGGGGCATATTCAAAGTCGCGGTTCTGTATCAACTCAGCGTACAGGCCACCGTCAGCCGCATAGTTGATGTCCTCAAAGAAAATACCAATCAGATGGTTGCTGATATTCTTGGCTTCATCAGCTTTCACCCGGATAGTAGCTTCTACGGGTTTCAGGTTTGCAAAACGAACAGGGTCTTGTTCCGTACGTTCGGCATTCAATGACTGGCGATATTTCTTGGCTTCGGCAAAGCGGATGATATTCTGAACCGTAGCATAAGGTACTTCCTGCATCCAGCCTTCCTGTTCCTGACCGTTTATCACTACTTTCTTTTCGGTAGTGGGGAACACATCCTTCGGCTCGTACTTTCTACGATCTGCCGGAGAGAAGTACTTCTGTGCTTCCCACTTTTGCAAATCAGGCGAAGTTACATAGGCAAGCGCTTCACCGGTATTGGTGGCTGCCCAGATGCAATGCCATTTGCCGTCGGCACGGGTTTGCGTCAGGTGGGGTTTAAACATCGTTTTTGCACGTCCCCACGGGCCAAAGTCAGAGTTTACATAAGCAAAGCCATCTGCCACGCTGAACCATTTCTCTCCATCGGGGCTCCAGGCAAACTTCAAACCGCTTCTGCCGTCATGGTTGGAATAAGAAAAAAGGTACACCTGGTCAGGTTCGTTCATCACAGCATCTACCTTTGCCTGCACAGGCAACACAAAGGATAGCAGCAGACACAAACTTAAAAATTTCATCAATTTGTTCATGATATATAAGATTTGTTGGGTTAATATTTTTAGAGGGGGATAAATGATAATTTAGCGGCGTGATTTACGGAGTAACTTAATTCCCCTCCTCCAGTCGGAGGAGGGGTGCCCAAAGGGCGGGGT
>CAMTFK010000046.1 GCA_947071285.1 uncultured Bacteroides sp.
TCCTAAGACTTATCTTCCAACAGATGAAATTGCTGTAGATAAAAATGGTAATCCTATTGTACTTACTAAAGAGATTACCCTTGTAAAAGAAGGAGATATTGAGCTTGGTGTAGGTGATGATATCAATGGTTATAGCCAAGGTTATCGCTCTGTGAAATTCTTCGTTATAGATGATGATTTCAAAAATGGCAGAAATCAGTCGAACGACCTTCCTATATTCCGTTATGCAGACATCTTGCTAACTAAGGCTGAAGCTATAGTACGTGGAGGTTCCGCTACCAACGGCGATACAGCAATGAGCCTGTTCAATCAGATACGTAGTTATGTTACAGCACCTGTTATTGACCATACTCCATCGCTTCAGGAGCTTCTTGATGAGCGTGGACGTGAGTTCCTTGACGAGAACTGGCGTAGGAACGACATGATACGTTTCGGTACATTCGAAAGCGAGTTCTTCCCACATTATAAAGGATTCCCAACTGCCAATTTCGATAAGACACGCCGTATATTCCCACTTCATAAGGATATACTGAATACGAATCCTAATTGGAAACAGAATGATGGTTATTAATTGAAATCTTAAAGTAAAAAATAAGCTATTGCTTTCTTTTAGAGTTTCTAAAACCCAAAGCCCCGCATTGCAACCGATACACCCAAATTAGTCGGTTGCAGTGCCCGGCTTTTTCATTTAAAAGACTTCTGCCAATGAAAACCAAATTGCTCACACTATCCATCCTGTTATTGTTCTCTGCAAATACCTTTGCACAGGACACCGAACTTACAGATTACGTTGATCCCCGCATCGGTTCCGAAGGACTAGGGCGCGTCTTCATCGGCCCTTCCTGCCCCTACGGAATGGTGAAACCCTCACCCGACTGCACCCCACGGCCCAACAGCGGCTGGCTACCCATGCCCGAACAAGTAGACGGTTTCTCCCAGGTACACGTCAGCGGAACAGGCGGCGGGCCCAAATACGGCAACATCCTGGTAATGCCTTTCAGTGGTGGCATGGATCGAATAAAACACATCGACCACCGTAAGGACGAAACCATCAAATTGGGATACTATGCCACCCAGTTTCAATCCTCCGGTATCCGAACCGAGATAACCACCGCACCCCGTGCCTCCTTCTACCGCTTCACCTATCCCGCAGACTCCCTGAAATCGCTGGCAATTGATGCCGGATTCTTCTTGGGAGAAAGCTCCGTACCCGACGCACGCGAAGCGCAACAGTTCGTTGGTTCCGAAGTACAAATCATCTCCGACCATGAAGTTATCGGCTACACCCGCATCCGTGGCGGATGGAACAACGGACGCGCCTATACCGTATATTTCTACGCCGAAACAGACCAGCCTTTCGCTCATACAGCCACTTGGAAAGCGGAGAAGATTACAAATGAGAAATCACAGTACGATTCGCATCAGAAAACCGGTGCCTTATTACGTTTCAATTCTTCCGCCGACGTAGTGCAACTGAAAGTAGGCATTTCCTTCCTCAGTTCCCAAAAAGCACGCCAGAATGCACATTCCGACATTCCCCATTGGTCGTTCGAGACAGTGCACCAACAGCTATTAAGCCAGTGGAAAGACCTCTTACGCCGAATTGAAATCTCTCCCCGCACCCCCGAAGCGCAGAAGCGCATGTTCTACACCGGTCTCTACCACACCATGATTATGCCCGTAGACCGCAGTGGAGAAAACCCGCTCTGGGCAGATGACGAACCTTATTACGACGACTTCTACGCCATTTGGGACACCTACCGCACTTCGTCGCCACTGATTACCTTGATAGACCCGAAGCGTGAAGCAGACATCGTCCGCAGCCTCATCAACATCTACAAGCGCGATGGCTACATGCCCGATGCCCGTAGCGGCAACTGCAACGGACGCACACAAGGCGGTTCGAACGCTGAAATCGTGATAGCCGATGCTTTCGTAAAGGGTCTGGAAGGCATCGATTATGAACTCGGACTGCAAGCCATGCTGAAAGATGCAACCGTAGACCCCGGCGACCGCCATGAAGCGGAAGGCCGTGGCGGACTTACCCCCTACCTGCAACTCGGCTATATCCCCTACGGCATCCCGCGTGCCGGAAACCGTACCGTTGAGTATTCCTACTGCGACTATGCCATTGCTCTTGTAGCCAAAGGCTTAGGCAAGGAAGACTTGTACCTCCATTACCTGAAACAATCCGGAAACTGGAAAAACCTGTGGCGCCCGGACTATGAACATGCCGGAGCCAAAGGCTTTATCCTGCCCCGCGATGAAAAAGGAAACTGGCTGGACGAGATTACCTTCGGAAAATCCAATATACAAAAACCGACCTTCACCTATACCCCCGTCACCTTCGAAGGCCCGTGGTACACTCCCTGGTGGGACATGTTCTTCTACGAGGCTTCTTCCTGGGAATATTCATTAAGCATTCCGCACGATGTCCCCGGACTGATAGAGGCGTGCGGCGGCGCAGAAAAGTTTGAAGAGCGCCTGGACATCTTCTTCGATCAGGGCTTCTTCAACGTGAACAACGAACCGTCTTTCCTCTCCCCGTGCCTTTATCACTGGATAGGGAAACCGCATCAGAGCAGTAACCGAATTAGAGAAATCATCAGCAAGAACTACAATGACGGACCTGCCGGCTTACCCGGCAACGATGATTCGGGAGCAATGTCCTCCTGGCTCGCCTTCCACATGATGGGGCTTTACCCGAATGCAGGGCAGGATTATTACCTCATCAACACGCCTTTGCTGGAAGAAACCACTTTCCGGCTGGATAATGAAAGGACATTCCGGATTTCCACCCAAGGACTTTCGGAGAGAAACAAGTACATACAGTCCGCATCACTGAACGGAAAAGATTATCCCTACTCCGCCATACGCCATAAAGACATCATAGCCGGTGGCGAACTGATACTGAAGATGGGGAAGAAACCGGGTGAATGGGGCAAGCAACTATTGTTGAACGAAGAAAACAAGAAATGATGAATAAACATATAATTCTATCCATCGTGCTATGTCTGGGATTTACAGGAAACCTATTGGCACAAAGCATCGTTCCCGATACGCTCCTGTTTGTATTCAAGCTACACGGACAGACGCGGAAGTATGAAATGTCCTTCCGTGAGAAGCAAGATTCCATCTACCTGCATTGGGGAATAGAACGTAATCTGAAATGGCAATCGGGCAGCTATGCCATGAGTACTGAATCCATCAATCAGGGCATCCGCCTCAGCTTTCTGCAACCCGAAGACGGCAAGCACGTAAAACTCTCCCCGGAAGAAACCGCTTACTTCCTCTCCCATTCAGCTTACAAGCAACTGAAAGAACAGAACTCATTCGTTTACAACCGGACGACGTATTCCGTTCAGAAAGGGAATGAACAGGCTTTAGGCCGTCCGCTCATTCATGTGAAAGATGCTGTGGAAGGATGTGAGATGTGGATACTGGACAATCCGGAACTTCCGTTGGTATGGAGAATGCAGAATAATCCGTTAGGGATTAATTGGGAAGTCGCTGCACAACCATCTATTTAAAGCAAATAACTTTCCTAAATAATGGTAAGTATGTCATCATATTAGCTTATACTATCTGTCATTCTGAACGCAGTGAAGAATCTCTTCTCCTTATGCCTGAGAGCAGAGGCTTCGACTACGCTCAGCATGACAGATACTCTTAAAGTATAAAGTAATTATGAAGATACACTTAAATGCAATAATCCCCCTACTTTTATTTCTTTTTCTGCCTAATCTAATTACCTTTGTTGCCTAATGCGAGTTCGTTCCACTACAGTGTACTTTGCGTTCCACTATAGTGCACCTTGCGGACCACTATAGTGGAACGCAAAGTACACTGTAGTGGAACGAAATAAAAGTAGCGGATGAGCTACATCCCTACAGGCAATGGGATGCATCGGAATGCCTATATAAAACAATTACAATTATGAGCTTAGAGTACGACCTTTATGAAACGCCCGACATACAGCAAACAGGCGAACAACAGCCACTTCACCCCCGTGTAGTTATCAGGGGAACCATCGGTCAGGATGAATTTCTGGACCGTGTTCACAAATTCACAGGTTTGAGCCGCAGCTTGCTTGCAGGCGCCATGCAGTCTTTTCAGGATGAATTGAGAGATTTGCTTGCCGACGGATGGATTGTAGAGATGGGAGACATCGGCTATTTCTCCGTATCCTTGCAAGGTCCTCCTGTGATGAAGAAAAAGGACGTGCATGCACAGTCCATCAAATTGAAAAACATCAATTACCGTCCGAGCAGCCAGTTCAAGAAAGAAGTGCATTGGAAAATAGAACCACAACGCGGTGAATCTTTTACCCGCCCCCACAGAGGAGAACGTGATGCAGACAAATGCCTGGAAATAATCAACAGCCATTTGGAAAAATATCCGTGTCTCACCCGTGCCGACTATTGCCGACTGACGGGATGTGACAAGAAATGCGCCCTGAAAGAACTGAACGGTTTTATTGACCGTAGGCTACTGATGCGCTACGGGGCAGGTAAACAAGTGGTTTATGGAAAGGTGATGAAGCAGGAATAACTATTCCACCTGCTTCCCCAAGAACGCTTTGGCCTCTTCCCATGAGTAATAGGGAGCCTTCTTTCCACTCTTTATCGGCAAAGTCACCTCATGCTCATTCAAGAGGAACTTCACTAATACATCGTTTTTCTTGTTACGATAGAAGACAAGTTGCAGGTTGGCCCCCATCGGAGAAACGCGATAATCCTGCCATGCCAGGTGGAACTTCTCCATATCCGTCTCCTGATTGCTGCATCCTTCTACTTGCATCAAAGCAAGTAGCCGGATGAGATGAGTGTCATGCCCGAAACGAAGGTCCGCCGCAGGAGTTCCCTTCCTGATGGCGGCATCCGCACTTTCCAGAATATTGCGCAGCAGAGGGACGGCACAACGAGGCATCAAACCACCATTCAACGGAGCGGCAGCATTGCAGACGTACATACGGGCATTCACTGTCTTCCAGATGCCTATCAGTTCCTCATACTCAAAGATATCATAGAAGGATAAATCCAACTCTACGTTCTGCATATCAGCCGCAATCCAGTAGAGGCTGCGCATCATGGCGTCCTGATTGGTTATTGCAGCAGGGTTTATAAACAGGGAGGCCATCAAACGTTCCGGACGGACGTTTCTCTTCTCAAACTCCCTGAAACTACGCCGCCACGGGGATTCCTCGGAGGTGAACTTCTCGCCTTCGGGGGAAGTGTAGGCGATATAATCCATATAGCGTTGATAGGCTCTGCGGTCTACGTGCAGGGCGGGGTTCAGTTCTTTCAGGCGCTCGGTGAAGTAGCTCATGCTCAGAACGCAGCGCACAGAAGTGGACGAACAGGCATCAATTTGCACATCTCCACGGAACACCTGCGGGAAATTGCGGAACATTCGTTCGGCTATCTCACGGTGCTGGCGTTCGCCAAGCGGGGTGATGCTGCCACTACATCCGCGAGCGTCTTCCCAGACTTTGTGCAGACGCTCACGGACATCTATACCGAGTGGAGTGAGTCCGGAGCATTGATAAAGGGAGTCGAAGACGGAGACGACTTCCGTATAACGCTCATCCGCCGTCATCCAACGGGAGCCATGGCGACCGTAGTGACTGATGTAGAAAGGCTCATATCCTGCCGGAGCGGGAGTGAATACTTCCGGCGGAGCGGGATAAGCATAGTAGATGCTTCCTGCTTGTTCGGGGGTTAATGCGGACTGGGAACGGGCGAAGAGGCCGCATAATAAACACAGGATAGTTATAATATATTGTCTCATAATTACAAATTTGATTGTTTGTTAGATAAATGATAATTTATCGCACGTGATTTGCGGAGTATCTCAGTTCCCCTCCTCCAGTCGGAGGAGGGGTGCCCAAAAGGGCGGGGTGGTAGGTGAGAAAAGAATTCCTTAATGTTTTTTATAGGTACTCGGTCGTTTTACCTACCACCTCCCCCTACGGGTACTCCTCCTCCCAGGAGGAGGAGAATAGAGATACTCTTGTGACTATCGGTCCGCTTAATTATCATTTACAGTATTCATAAAAGACTCGTTTTAGTTCTTCACTTTCAGATTAGCCACATTCTTCTGCCCGATACCTTCGGCTGCGAAGTCCGGCCGGATATCTCCCCAGGTAACTGCACAATCATCTATCAGAATGTCAGATGCCGTATCAATATAAAACCCGTACGTCTTATCATGTACGAAGCCTTCGCCCACACAAGGACGCTTGTCATAAATGCCGCCCTCATACGCCGTGCGCTTCTGCAACAACAGGTTCACATCTTCAAAATAGATATGGTTCACTTTATCGGGCGTGTCGCCGCCTACAAAGATGCCGTTCTCGCTGGTACACTTGATGTTCGTGAAATAGATGCGGCTCACCTCTCCGCAACGTCCCTCGGTGGCTCCCTTCGGGAAACGCCAGCCGGCATCCTTATGATTGCCCACGGCACGCGGATAGGAAGTCACGTAAATAGGTTCCGCCTTTCCCCACCATACATCGGAGAAGAACATGCAGTCCACTATCATATTGGAGAATATCACATTGGTCACCGTTCCCTCATCACGGTTCTGGATACCGATGCCCCGGTTACTGTTCTTGATGATACAGTTATTGAATAATACATTATTAATCTTATCCATATTCTCCGACCCAATCTTGATGGCGCAAGAGCGGGAAACCATGGTGCAATTCGTCACCACAACGTCCTCGCACGAGCCGTATTCCTCAAACTCCCGGCGGTTTTTCAGGCAGATGCAATCGTCGCCCGACTCGATGTGGCAATTGGCTATGCGGACGTTCTTTGAATGGTCCACGTCGATACCGTCGCCGTTGCGTATCTTCAAATCGTTCAGGATGGAGATGCCGTCGATGGAAGCATCGTTGCAACCGATGAGGTGCACAGTCCAGTAGGCACTGTTACGGATGGTTACATCACGAATCACCGTCTTCTCTATATTGATAAGCGTCAGCACGTGCGGACGGGGGTCGAAGTCGGTCACCGGTTTCAGTTCGTAAGAGTCTTCCAGTTCTTTACCCATAAAGGCGATGCCATTCCCGTCAATCACGCCTGTTCCGGTGATGGAGACTTGTTTCAGGTCTTTTCCGTAAATCCACATCATGCCCTCGCCGCGATTGTCGCGGAAAGCGCTCAACGTATACGCCGCCTCATCGGGGTTGGCAATCAGGCAGGAATTAGGTTCCAAATGGAGATTCACAAAAGAAGCCAGCGCAAAGGGACTGCACATAAAAGTGTATCCTGCCGGAACCAGCACCGTTCCGCCACCCGACTTGGAGCATACCTCAATGGCAGTTTGTATGGCCGCAGCGTCATCGGTCTTGCCGTCGCCCCTGGCTCCGTAGTCCATAATGTTATAAATGTTTCCCCCGGTCTTGGGGGCGCTGCAAGCTCCTAATAAAAGGATGCTGCATAGGGCAAACAAAAATACTTTTACTCTCATAGATATATCTTTTATATATTAACGGTATCACTTCAATAACACAAGCGCAAGTTGCCGCACCGCATAAACTTTCACGCCGCATGGTTTCCCGGCCTCACTGTAGGTGCGTGAACGCAGGTGCTGTCAGGCGCAGGTAAGGGGCGATTGTCTGAGTGAAGCGAGTTCGAGCCCCGTCTGCGAATGGCAGTACCGGAGTAGCACCGGAAGTGAAGCCTTGATTTTTTCTTTGGTATCTTTCTTTTGCATCAAGGCAAAAGAAAGTACATACCCATCACATCCGGCGGACAGTCTTCCGGCCGTGCGCCCCACGCCTTGTTGGGCTCAGGCCCCATCACAAACTCCATCACTCCACCATCCAGAATATCCTGATGGGTAATATAATTACGTGTATAAGGTTCCCCGTTCAGCGTTGCCGACTGGATGTAGATATTCTTTTCCGACGCATTCCCGGCTTTTACGGTAAATACATTCCCGTTCTCAAGGTTCAGCGTGAGGCTGGGGAAGGAAGGACTGGCAAGCATATAATAGGGCGTACCGGGACAGACGGGATAAAATCCCATAGCAGCAAACATATACCAGGCTGACATCTGCCCTGCATCATCATTGCCCGAAAGCCCGCCCGGAGCATTCAAATATTCCGTTTCCATGACGTGGCGGACGGCACGCTGGGTTTTCCAGGGCTGGCCCGCATAGTTGAACATGAAAGCTACCTGATGGCAAGGCTCATTCCCGTGCCAGTAGCGCCCTTCGCTGAACATGGAGTCCAGTTTGGAAACATAATTGTCTTTGCCTCCCATGCACTCCATAAGTCCGTAAGGGTCTTGCGGCGCATACCAAGTGTAGTGACAGGGAGCTCCCTCGGTGATGAAGCGGGCGAAGTTGAACGCATTGTCGTCATCGAGGAACGTGCCATCGGCATGACGGCCCTGCGCATATCCGGTGCGTGGGTCGATGACGTGGCGGTAATTGGCGGCACGCTGCATCAAAGCCCGGCAGTCTTCCGGTTTATCAAGAGCCTTTGCCACTTGTGCCAGAACGAAGTCATCATAAGCATACTCCAAGGTGCGTGAAACCTGTTCCCGGGTATGGAATGCATCGGGTACACCGTCTTCAAGAGGGATATAACCATATTCCAGATAGGAAGTCAGCGCACGCCGCCCCATTCCGTCTTTATATTCGGCAGGGTTGGAGGGAGTTTCAAAAGCATTCTTCCTCATACCCTCGTAAGCCTTTGCAACGTCGAAGTTGCGGATGCCTTTGATGTAAGCATCACCGATGGCAGCTATGCAATGGTCGCCTATCATGGCGGCAGTATAGCTGTTCCAACAAGGGAAGATGGGCAACCAGCCGCCCTGCTCGTATTTATGCACCAGAGATTGCATCATGTCTCCCCCTTTGGTGGGGAAAAGCAGATTAATGAGCGGATGCAGGGCACGATAAGTATCCCACATACTGTAATCTTCATAATAAGTTTCTCCCGCAGGCAATTGCTGTATCGGGGCACCTTCAGCAAAAGAAGGATAGCTTCCATCCACATCATTGAACGCACGCGGCAGGAAAGAAGCACGGTAGAAAGCACTGTAGAACTTCTCTTTGTCCGCCGGGTTCTCCGTCTCCACCTGTATGGAGGACAGGTGCCGTTCCCATATGCCGTTCAGTTCCTGATGTGTCTTCTTAAAGTCCCAATGGGAGATTTCAGCAACCAGATTCTGCATAGCGCCTTCCTGACCGGTAAAGGAAGAAGCAGCCTTTACCAACACTTCTTCGCCCGCTTTCACATCAAATTCGATATAGGCGCCAATCTGTGCACCTTTCTCCATCCGGACGGTACGAGGAAGCAGGGAATCTCCCTTAAATGTCCCGAAGTCCGTAATCTTCTTTTGGAAACAAACTACGAAATGCCCGCTATATCCGGCAGGTTTTCCCCAGCCCTGATAAATGCGGTGAACGGGATTGTATCCGTAAATCTGATTGTTAATCGTATCCACAGCAATGTATCCTTCGCCTTCGTCACTATTGGGATTGACTACCAGATACCCTTTTCCGGCCTTATCATACGTAAAGCGGAAGATGGCGGAACGGGAACGGGCGGTCATTTCCGCCCGAATACCTTCATCCGGCAAGGAAACAGCATAATATGCCGGAGTCGTCTTCTCCTCCTGATGGGAAAAACGGGTGGCACGGGCTTCCGGCTGCGGGCGCAGGGTAGCGAAAAGAGGCATAAGCGTCATCGAGCCATAATCTTGTGTACAGCCGCCCACAATCCAGTGGGAGTTGCGGAAACCTTGCAGCAAAGAGTCCACATAGTAATAAGGAGCTATGCACTTCTGTTCCGTATCCCGCGTTTGGGGAGTCCAGAAATTCATGCCGTTGGGTTCGAGTACTGCAGGAAGCGTTTGTCCGTATTCTTCGGTACTCTTGCCAAAGGTACCGGCGGTGTGGGTGATGCTGGGAGAGGTGCCCACACGAGTATCGACATAATCTAACAGCGATTTCTGTCCCCGCCCGTCGTTCGGGGAAGAACAAGACGTTACACAGGACAGCGATGCAGCCGCCAACAGCACAGAGCAATATATACAGGCAGTTCGTTTCATTTATATTTTTATATAGATTTTCTTTTTATAGAGCGGATAGCCGCATGCCCCCATTATCAGCGTAAAAGCAATGGCATAGACCGCAGACGCCAGATAAGGGTTGGTTATCAATGAGTGTATTCCTTCGTAAATGGCGGGTTTGCTTCCAGTGGCCCCGATAACGATTGCCGCTACTTCGCTGAGCACGTAGAGAAACAACGGATTCACCCCGAATATCTCAAAGAAGCGGCACCAGTTTTTCTTCTCTTTCATGTCGATGAAGTAAATCAACAGAGCTTGCAGCATAGCAGCCAAGCCGCAGGTGACCAGTACAAAGGTAGGCGACCAGATACGTTTGTTCAGCGGCAAAGCCTCCGTCAGCACAAAACCGCATGCCATCAGGAGGAAGCCGACTACAAACAGTTTCAGCGTTTTCTGTTCCAAGGTTTCCCGGGCCAGAATAAACTTTCCGCAGCAGAAGCCTATCAAGGTGTGGGCAATGGCGGACAAAGTACTGGTAAGTCCTTCGGGGTCTATCGGGCTTTTATGATAAAGGTGGTCGGCACCTAACACATTCCGGTCTATAATTGCCAGCAGGTTCGCATCATCCGGCGCGTATCCGTTGCCTATGCAGAGCAGAACAGTATAGCCTGCCAGCAGGATACCGATGAGCCAGCCGATATATTTGTGGTTGACGTACAGGGCGACGAAGGAGGCGACGCAATAGCACAGGGCTATGCGTGGCAGCACTCCCGTAAGCCGGAGGTGGGCAAAAGGGAAGAAATCGCCGTCGCAGACGAAGTGGAACCAGTGGATGGCCCAGCCGATGCATAAAATAACAAAAGTGCGTTTCAGTATCTTACGGACTACTGAGCCTGATGCTTGAAAATGGAACTTATTCAAGGCGATAGATGTGGAAATTCCCATAATGAACAGGAAGAATGGGAAGACCAAGTCGCAAAGCGTCAGTCCGTTCCAGGCGGAGTGTCGCAGGGAGGCGTAGGACAGCTCTCCGCCGGAGTTGTTGACGAGAATCATGCCGACGACGGTGATTCCTCGCAGCACGTCAAGCGAAAGCAAACGCTTTTTGAGGGGAGAGTTGAGAGTTGAGAGTTGAGGGTTTTCCATATTCAACGGGGGGGGGAATTATTATTTTATGAGACCATCTCAATTCTCCTCCTCCAGTTGGAGGAGGGGTGCCCGTAGGGCGGGGTGGTAGGTGAGAAAAGAATTCCTTAGCTTTGTGATTAATAGGTATTTTATTATTCTACCTACCACCTCCCCCTACGGGTACTCCTCCTCCCGGGAGGAGGAGAATTGAGATAGTATTACTTATCACTTTATTATCTTATTATTTTACTGTCCATCATTCCATCGCCTTCTCAAACACCTCTTTCGCCACATCCACACAGTTTCCTTCAGGAGCTGAGCCATACGGGTTCTTCGCCAATGTCCAAGGCTCTTCCATTGCATAAAAGTCCAGTTTCACTTCGGGTTTACCATCCAGTTGGTCTTGGAGGGTTTGCCAGTAAGCAGCCCAGCGTTTGTGGTAGAAATCGCGCAAGAGTCCGTTCCACTCCTTATGAGCATAGTCACGCAGACCGCCGTCGTCGGCACAGACACGATTGCCCCAAGTGGTTATCTGTACGCGGGCATTCCACTCGTAGAGGTCTTTTTCATCGGGAGTAGTGCCCAGACTGCGCGCCTGTTCTATCCAACGGCCTACGCGGAACTCGCTGCGGGTGCCCAGAAGGCGGTCCTGCAACAGGAGTATCTCCAGGAACTTCCGGGAGTGGCGGGCAAAACTGCGACGGTCGAAGCTCTTGAAATCGGCGATAGTCCGGTTATAGACGATGCGACCTTTATCAGAAAGAGACTGGCGCACGATGTCTACCAAGTCATATTCAAAGTTATTGTTACCACGATATTTATCAGCCACTTCGAGCATGAGCCGCGCGGCCTCCTCCGTAACAGTAGGGTCGTAATAGTTCTTCATCTTCGACCAACTCGATGCCTGGAAATTATTCATCGAGGGGCGGCCGCAGAAGATGGACTCGTGAGGTCCCTGTTGATTGTTTCCGAAAGGACAATTATAAATGGAGTTGGCAAGCAACGTCCATGCCTTTTCTATCTTCTCGTCTCTCACGCCATAGCGGGCAAAGAGATAATCTTTCAACCATTCCTCCTTGGTGAATTTCTCGGGACGCCAAGGGAGTTCACACATCAGTTCAAACATAATCGGGTTATTCTCCGAGCCTTCCATTGTCAGGCCGATGCCTTTCAGGTGGGCGGCCAGGGGATTGTCCTTAGTCTGGTAGAAGTTATCGAGCAACTGGTCCATGCGGCCGTGCAGACCTACATTGCCACCGAAGTTGAGCAGCATACAGAACAGCCAGTCGTGCTGCTCGTAACCTTTATCGCGCTTCCAAATGGAGGGGATTCCCCACATGGGACGGCACTCGCTGAACAAATCCAGTATCAGCAAGTCTCCGTTCTGCATATTCTTTATCATTTCGGGACGCGGGTTTTCCGTCCAGCCCTGCACCACCCAGGTGGCTTTCGGGTTGACACGCTTCATGGCGGCCATGATGGACTTGCCTGCCGCATCGAAATCTACCGAAGCAGCATTCTCGGCTTCATGGAAAGGGTCCATGGAGTAGTAATCGGCCCGGCCGAAGAGCTTTTCCTGTTCACGATAGTAGAGGTCGGCTATCTCGGCGAAGCGGGCATCGGTGGGTTGCAGGAAAGCAGGACGTGTGAAACCGTTCCAGAGGTCGGATTTGGTCAGGTTCAGGCCCAACTTCTCGTCAGCATCATGGGGAACCATGCCGGAGTATCCGGGGAAGACGGGCTGGATGCCGTATTCACGCATGCGTTTCAGGATTTTCTTCTGCAGGGCTTCTTGCTGGGCGTACCAGGTGTCGGGGTTAGGACCGCCCCATCCTTCGAGATTGTTCATGGCCCACCACGCCAGAAAGGCGGGGCCGGCGATGAAGCGGTTTATTTCTTCCCGGGTGTAGCCCAGCTTTTGGAGCATATTGCGCCAGATGCACTCCTGCCCCACAGCCGCCAGGGGTAGGTTGATGCCATGCAGGGCCATCCAGTCGAGTTCGCGCTCCCAACGCTCCCAGTCCCAGAAAGCCATGGTGTAGGAGTAAGTACAGTAGTTAAAATCATAGCGTAGCGAAAGGGAAGTTTCGTGACGTTCTTTTTGGGAGACGGGCGGCAGTATCTGGGGAAGTTGCGCCTGCATACCGTTCCAGGAGAGGTGGATGCCGGCGTAGTATTTCAGATACCAGTTGATGCCGGTTGCGATGTTCACGTAGGTGTTTCCACGTACGACGACTTTATTGCCTTTCTGGTCCAGTTCGAAAAAGTCTTTCTCCGCACCGGATTTCAGTTCTATGACGAATTTCTTCGACGCGCCGCGGTCTATTCTTTCGAGCAGACCGACGATGGGGTTGGCAGATAAGTGAACCGACAGGGCGGCGGAAAACAGAATAAAGAGATAGAGTTTGATTTTCATGGTATTTATTGTTCTGGATGATATGCAAAAGTAGGCGTTTCCTTTCAGAAGTAAGGAGAAAATAAGAAAGTTTGGGACGAATATAGTAAAGAACGGGACAATATTCTCTCACCTCCTCCCCAGCTTCGAGCTTGGCAGGTAGCCGAAGAACTCCTTGAAGCACTTCGTGAAATATTTAGGGTCGTTGAAGCCAACGGCATAGGCTATTTCGGATACATTCACATCGCCCGGACCTTCCTGTATCATCCGTTGCGCCACGTTCAGGCGGTAGTTCTTCATGAACTGTCCGATGGGCTGCCCCGTCAGGTCCTGCATCTTCTTGTTGACTAATGTCTTGCTATACCCCATATCGCGCACAAACCGTTCCAGGTTATATTCCGAATCGGCGTAGTTCTCTTTCATCAGGTTGACGGCATTCGTAATAAACGTCTTGTCCCTCGACTCCTCCTTCACGTGCAGTTCCTCCACGTTACTGCTCGACGAAAACATCTTCTTATATTTCCCCCGCAGGTTCAGGATATTGCGGATGCGGAGCCGGAGCACTTCTTCGTCAAAAGGCTTGCAGAGATACTCGTCCACACCTATCTCAAAGCTCCTTTTCTCCTGCACCTCCGAGCGGAGCGCCGTGAGCATCAGGAAGGGGATGTGCGAAGTAGCCAGATTATCCTTGATGCGGCGCGACAATTCGATACCATCCATCACAGGCATCATCAGGTCGCTCACAATCAAGTCCACCGTATGCTTCTGAACTATTTCCAACGCTTCCTGCCCGTCTCCCGCCTCAAACAAACGGTAATCTCCCACCAGCAACGTGCGGATATACGAACGCATATCCCGATTGTCTTCTACAATCAGAATGGTTTCTTTTTTCTGTCCGTCGTCAGTCTGCGCCAAGTCCGGCATATACCCATCATCGGGCTGCTCCACCACTTCCCCGCCCGATTCCACGCTTTCACCGGGAATCAACGGCATCAGTATGCGGAACGAGGCACCCGGCCCACGGTTGTTGCGGGCACAGATTTCCCCTCCATGCAACGCCACAATCTTCCGGCAAAGGAACAGGCCGATGCCCGTGCCACTCTGTCCGTAAACGGGATATTTCACGCTCTTCCTGGATTGATAGAAACGGTCGAATATCTTCTCCCGGTCCTCCGCCACCAATCCATGCCCCGTGTCAGACACACTGATATAGAGCATTTTTTCCGCATCTTCTCCCCTGACGGAGGCCACAAAGATACGGATGCGCCCGTTGTCCGGCGTAAACTTGATTGCATTGGACACCAGGTTCACCATCACCTTGCGCATATATCCGGTGTCGACCACCAGGAAGGGCGTGTCCAGGCGGAAATAAGTGAAGATTTCTATCTGCCGTTCTTTTGCAAAGACCCTGAAAGGTATAAGCAACTCGGACAGAAACTCGATGAAATCTCCCGAACGCCGGTCCAGCACCACCTTGTCCATATCCAGTTTACGGAAGTCCATCAGCTCGTTCACCAATGAAAGCAGATAGCGGGAGTTCCGTTCGGCAATCTGCAACTGCGCTTTTACACCTTCATTCTGCGTCTCTTTCAAGGCATGCTCGATAGGGCCGTGAATAAGTGTGACAGGCGTCCGGAACTCATGGGTGATGTTCGTGAAGAAAGCAATTTTCTCCTCCGTTATCTCCCTGACGTGCTGTGCCATTGCTTCCAGTTGCTTGTTCTGGACGGCCAACTCCTGTGTGCGCAGTTCCACTTCCCGCTCCAGCCGCGCCTTCTGCTCTCGGTAGCTCCGGGTTTTCCGCTTATAGAACAGGTAGATGGCCAGACAGGTGAGCGCCACCAGAAGCAGATAAAACCAACCGGATTTATAAAAATAAGGCGTGATGCTTACCTCCACTTCTGTTGTTCGGGCAGACCATTGCCCCAGTTCGTCCGTGGCACGCACCTGCAACGTATAGTTGCCAGGGGGCACGGAAGCATAGCGTGCCATACAGTCGCCCGGCTGCGTCTCGTTCCATTCGTCTTCATATCCTTCCAGTCGATAGGCAAAGCGGATACGGCTGCTGTTTCCGTAATTCTGCGTGGTGAAACCGATGGAAAAGCGATTCTCCTTTTCGTGCAGGGAAATCCGGGACGACAAGGTAATTGTTTTTTTAAAGTAATCGCCACTGGAAGGATAAATGGTATTCCCGCCGATTACCATCGAAGAGAGTTTCACATGTGAGGAGGAAGGCAGTGAGATTTCGTTATCAGAGTAGATGATGACGAGTCCGTCTATCGTAGCCAGATAGATGAAATCGTGTTTTGCCGAATAGTGGATACCATTCCAGTAGAACTGGGTAGTGGGCAAACCATCGGCCTGTGTATAGTTGCTGAACGTCATCGATTGGAGGTTCAGGCGAGAAAGCCCGTCATTCGTCGTCAGCCACAGGTTGCCCTGCCCGTCCTCTGCCATACCAATAATGGTGTTATTGGATAGTCCATGACGGGTGGTATAACACTTAAAGACGAAATGGTTGTTCTTGTCGCTTGTCAACTGATAGAGTCCGCTCCCGTTGCCACCCAGCCAGATGGTGCCGTTCCTGTCTTCGAGAATACTGTTTATTTTTTCCAGTTGCGTGGCCCCCGGGCTGTCCAGTTTATATCGCAGGTATTTATAATCAAAACGTTTGTTCGATTTGGCGAAAGAGGGCAGGTCTATGATAAATACACCTTGCGTGGTGCCTATCCAGAGGCGTTTCTTCTTGTCTATCAGAAGGGCATGGACAGCCTCGAACTCATTATCGGACTGGTCGAACAATACTCTGGTAAAAGTATCTTTCCGCTTATCATAGAAGTGTATCCCACGCGTAGAGCCGAACCATATCCCGTGGTTAATCATATCTTCGCAAGCGCTGTTGACGAAGTCACCTTCCAGTTCGGGAATATTATCGCAGGTATAGCGTTTGAAGGTACGATTATTGGGAATGTTCAGGTCCAGTTCGTTGATACCTACGCCCCAGGTGTATGCCCATAAGCGGTTATCCGAGTCTATCAGTACACCCATCAGAGTATTGTTGCTAATGGAAGTGATGTCGTTAGGTGAGAAAAGATGGTGAGTGCAGGATTTGCTTTCCTGGTTCCATTTCATCAATCCGCGCTCCACAAGCGCAATCCAGAGGTTGCCATCCACGTCTTCGCCTACAGCATTCACAGGTGTAGGGACATTGGTTACGGAAGCATCTCCGCATGTCCATAGTTCGGTTTGCAGGCGCTTCGGGGAAAGGAGGTTGACACCACCGGTTTCTGTGCCGAGCCAAATAGTTTCTCCGTCAGTGAACAGACAGTTGATGGCATTACAATTGATGGTGACACTACTCCGGTCACTGGTCTGGCGGATGAAGGAGAAGGTATCCGTGTCTTTGTGATAAACGTTCAGACCGTTGAGAGTAGAGACTATCAGATGTCCGCGTTCCGTGAGTTTGATGTCCGTTATGTAAGCCTGGCTCAACATTCCGGGACGATGGGTGGAATAGCGGTATCGCTTCAAGCTGCGCTCGGGATGGTTATATTTGAAAAGGCCACGATTGGAACCAATCCACAGTACATCGCCATCCGCCTGCATACAGGATATGCGCCAGTCTTCACTGAAAGACACCAGACTGTCTGAAAGAACATCTGCTTTCAGAAGGTTACCAGGCTGTTTCTCAACGCGGCACACCTGATTATCAATGCCTGCACAGACCGCCCAACCGATATCAAGGATGGCGTGCACAGGCGACGTAGAAGCATTCTTCAGACAATAATAGTTCTTAACCCCTCCTTTGTCGTCCAGCTCTATGCACCACAAGTCCTTACTGCCCGAAATCCATAAGTCCCCTTGTTTGTCCTTGTAGATAGTGCTGACGTATTCATCCATCAGTTGCCGCAACGGACTATCCACAGGAAGGGACAACGTGACCGGAGAATAAGTATCCAGGTCAAGAATGTCGATTCCCCCTTCGGATGCAATCCACAGCCGCCGGAAGTTGTCTTCACAAATTTTGTGGACAAAGTCGTTCTTCAGGCGTATCGGTTCGGTCTGCGTGCCATAGTTTAGGAATTGATAACCGTCGTAACGCCCTATCCCATAGTGCGTGGCAACCCAAACATATCCTCCGGAGTCCTTAAATATATCACTGACAAAGCTATAGGGCAGACCTGAACTTTCCGTAATAAACTTAAAGTTGTATTGGCTGAAAAAGCGCTCTGTGCTTTGAGGAAAAAGCAACAGAGCCTGCATCACAAAGACAAGGAACAGCAGGGGACGAAGGAGGGGGTTGACAAGGGAAGAAGCTGACTTCATTTTTTTTCAATCCGGATACGTGCGTCCACTGCAATCACATGTTTTTCCGTAGCCAGTAGCGGGTTGATGTCCATCTCCTTAATCTCCGTTGCAAAGCGCAGCAAGGTGGAGAGGCGCACAATTATCTCCGCAAACTTATCCTCGTTCACTCCCTTCTGCCCGCGCGTTCCCTTGATAATCTTATAAGCCCGGAGAGAATGAATCATGGAGTAAGCCTCCTCATAGGAAAGGGGTGCCAAACCGGAAGAAACATCTTTGAGCACTTCCACAAAAATACCGCCCAAACCACAGAGTACCACATGTCCGAATTTCGCTTCATACTTGGCACCGACAAACAGTTCCGTCCCTTTCAGCATGGGCTGCACCAAAATACCGGTTACTTCGGGAATCTGCATCATACGTTCAAACTCGAATGCCAGGTGTTGTTCTCCTTTTATATTAAGTACCACACCACCGACATCGGACTTATGAACAGGTCCTACCACCTTTGCCACAACGGGGAAACCTGTGCGTCGGGCAAATGCAAGCACTTCATCCTTATTGGCTGACACGAATTCTTCTACTATGGGAATACCTGCTGCATGAAGCAATGCTTGCACATAATGCGGCTGGATGTATCCGTCTTCGGGGATGGAGTCAATAATGCGGCGGATGCGTGGCACGTCCACACCGAAAAGCTCTATTTCGTTGGCAGCAGGCCGGGGGGCATTCATAATGCGGGAGAGTGCTGTACCCAGGGTTACTTCATCAGCAAAGTTCACATGACCCTTGGCAAGGAAAGCGGCCACTTCTGCTCCGGCGGTGTTGATGGAAGGCAGAATAGGGAATATCGGTTTACTGCACGCCTGCATCTTCTCGTGCAGCACATCGTACATCTCGAACATAGTGACCAGCCCCGGCGTACCGAAGATGGCCAGCACAGCATCTATATTCTCAAACTTTTCTTCGCAATATTCCAGGCAGAGGCGTAGATGGTCAGGAGTTCCCGTGGCGAGGATATCAATCGGATTACCTACAGCAGCACCGGGGAAAAGTTTACTTTTCAGTTCATCGGCAACAGGTCCCTCCAGTTTGGGAACATTCAGTCCGCCCTTACTCAGTGCATCGGTCAACATCACGCCCGGACCTCCGGCATGGGTGATGATGGCGAAGTTCTTTCCTCTCAATTCGGGCAGGGTGAAGATGCAACCCACGGTCGTCAGTTCCTCGCGCGAATAGCAACGAACAATGCCTGCCTTACGGAATAACGCTTCTACAGCCGAGTCACTGCTGGCAATGGCACCGGTGTGCGAAGAAGCCGCACGGCTGCCACTCTCGCTACTACCCGCCTTGATGGCAGCAATCTTGCAACCTTTCTTTATCAAAGAGGACGCATGAAACAGCAAGCGGTCGGGGTCCCCGATGCTTTCAATATAAAGTAGTTTGATTTTAGAGTCTTCTTCCGGCCGGAAATTCTCATCCATATATTGCAACACGTCTTCCACGCCTATCTGCTTTGCATTTCCCACGGACCAGACGGAGTTAAATTGTAAACCTTTGGTAACGGCGCTTTCCAGAATGAAAACGGCAGTCGCACCGGAACTAGAAATAAGGTCTACGCCCTGCGGGTGCAGTTGGGGAATAGGTTGGCTGAACACACTATGATGCCAGGTATTCATCAGACCGATGCAGTTGGGACCAATCAGAGAAGCGCCGTACTTATTCACGGTTTCCAGAATACGGTCTTCCAGCAGAGCACCCTCATGCGTTTCTTCGCCAAATCCGGCAGAAAGAATAATAAACGCCCGCACTTGCTTCTCCGCAGCAAGCACTTCCACAGCATCAGGGCACATCTGGGCAGGGATGGCGAGTATGGCAAGTTCTGTTTCAGGAATATCCTTCACGTCAGCATACGCCGTCACACCTTGTACTTCTGTCTCTTTCGGATTCACGGCACGCAGTTCTCCGGTATAGCCACCGTTAATAAGATTACGCAGGATAGCACCTCCCGGTTTGTGCACATTATTGGATGCTCCTACCACTACAATGCTGGCAGGACGAAGCAATTGGTTTGTTATCATAGTTCGTTAACTTTAAATTCATGATACAATGAGACAAATATACGCTTTTTATGCAATCCTGCAACGGGAAAAGGAAAGAAAAGAAAAGGAGACAGGTTTCAGAAAAAAGTTTCAGCATCGTTTGCTGATTTTTTAGAGAACAAAATAACTTGTCCCATGCGGGTGTGTCAGAACTCAAAAGACTTTTGATACACCCACATAAAATGCAATTTTTAATTAGATGAGATAAATCAATGTAGCAACCTCTTTGAATGGCAGAACAACAAATCACCGTTTCCGTCGCGCAGATGCATCCCGTTCCCTTCGCAATAGCGGAAGAAAGAACAGTCGCTACACGCATCCTTCTTCATCCAGTCACGATTACGGAAAGGCTGGAAACGCTCTTCCCAGACCTGCATGAAATCGTCCTGATAGATATTTCCCTGATGGAAATCGCTGCGGATGCTGGGACAGGCGGATATAGAACCGTCTATCAGGATAGAACCAACAGTGACACCGGCATTACAGGCAAAGAAGTTGTCCCGGACTTCCCCCTCATAATTGCCAAGGAAGCCCTCGCAACCATAACTCAGGTGCATCTTCCCTTCTTTACGGGTATCCTTTATAAATTCCATCACTCCGGTAAATTCTTCGTCCGTCAACTGAAATTCAGGATACAAGGCAGCACGCCCCACGGGAAAGATGGTAAACATCCGCCAATGACGGACGCCTATTTTATATAAGGAAGTCTTTAACTCGTTCAGATAAGGATAATTACGGCGGTTAACACAAGTCACCACATCCCAGGTCAGTTCAGGTTCGTGCACCAACATCTTTATGGCTTCCAAGGCGCGGGTGTGACTTCCGGGATGTCCGCGCAGCCAGTTATGGTCTTCGGCAAAACCATCCAGACTGATGGTGACAGAATGGAGTCCGGCAGCCATAAGGCGTTGCAAGCGTTCTTTCGTCAGGTAAAGTCCATTAGAAACCATGCCCCACGGATAGCCGCGACGATAAAGGGCCAGACCAATTTCTTCCAGGTCTTCCCGCATCAAGGGCTCGCCGCCAGTAATGATAATACTTACTTTATTGGGATCTACATGAGGGGTGATAGAGTCAATGGTACGTAGAAAATCTCCGGCAGGCATATCTTTCACTGCCGCCATCCGCCTGCAGTCACTTCCACAGTGTTTACAGTGAAGATTACAGCGCAATGTACACTCCCAGAAGAGTTGTTTCAGGGGGTGCAACTCTTTCAGGTTATTCCATATCTTCCGGTTAATCTCCAGTGCAAGCCGCCTGCGTATTGAAAGGTCACTCATCTTTTTTCTTCAGATTGAAATCCACTTCTTTACTGTCTTCACCTCCGAACCAGCCCTTACCACCTTTAGGTTCCATCTTTAGTTCTACGGAGTCAGCCTTATTCTCACCCGAAGTATCTTCGCATACCACGCGATACTTGCCCATGCTGCCCGCATCTTCATCCAGAAATTGGAACTCTCCATTTTTTCGGGTGTATACTGTATCGAAATAGTAAGGATCAGATGGTTTTCCATTCTCCATCAGTTCTTTCACTATAATCCTTGCATCGCTGACAGGTTGTTGTAATTCATCCTGCACCTTACCTTTTATTTCAAAACGACAATAGGGAGTTCCATATTCATCAGCACCCGTACCATTGTTTTCGCATGCACTAAAACCAAGTAAGACTAATCCGCCGGACAATATCCGGTTGTAAAGATGTAACCAATGTTTCTTTTCCTTCTTCATAGCATTTCTCATGTCTATTATAAATGTACCATCATTTAGTAAAATGCAGCCCTTTAGAAAATACTGCACCAAAGATATCCTTTTATTGAGAATAAATCAAAAATTTTGTCTGTATTCCGTATAAAGATTTCATATATTTGAAGCCGCTTACCAAAAAACGAAGTATATAGAAAGAATTATGGACATCAGAAACAGAATGCAGCAACTATTGATTGCTATCAATCAGGGAGTTTATGAAAAAGATACAGAATTAGGCTTATCACTGTTGGCTGCGCTGGCTGGTGAAAGCGTTCTCTTATTAGGGCCTCCGGGTGTAGCCAAATCTATGGTGGCACGCCGCCTGAAAGTTGCATTCAAGGAAGCGAAAGCCTTTGAATATCTGATGTCCCGCTTCTCCACCCCCGACGAGATATTCGGCCCCATCAGCATCAACCGCCTGAAAGAGTTTGATAAATACGAGCGTGCCGTCGAAGGATATCTGCCCACGGCAAGTGTCGTGTTTCTGGATGAGATATGGAAAGCCGGGCCTGCCATACAGAATTCATTACTCACCGCCATCAATGAGAAAATTTACCGCAATGGAGACAGTGAAATCAAGCTGCCACTCAAACTCCTGATTGCCGCCAGTAACGAACTGCCTGCACATGGCGAAGGACTGGAAGCACTGTGGGACAGATTCCTGTTGCGCATCATCTGCACCTGCGTACAAGATGAAGATACTTTCCACAGTATGTTGCTCGATGACAATGACAAAGAGATAACCGTGCCCGCAGACCTCCAAATCAGCGAAGAAGAATATATGGAATGGCGCAAACAAATAGGACAGATAGCCGTGCCCACCGACATATTGCAATACATCACCAACGTCCGCCGCCAATTGAAACGACTTCCACTGGACGACGAAGATGCGGTGCGCAGCATTTACGTAAGCGACCGCCGCTGGAAAAACATCGTGCAACTGCTGAAAGCCTCAGCCTTTATTAACGGACGGACGGAAGTCAACGCCGCAGACTTGCTTCCTCTCTATCATTGCCTCTGGAACGAGGCAGACGAATGTGCACCCAGCCACCAATTGGTGCTCCGGGAGCTATTCACCTCTTGTCTGGAAGAGATGGAAGAGATGGAAGAGTCCATAAAAGCTGATATCCGGATAAGCCGGGTACGACAAGCCCTGGAAGACTTCAAAAACAACACTTCTCCGAAGAACGATCTGGAAATAACAGACTACTTTTACTACCACGTAGAAGAGCATGGAACAGGTCACACCTACATCTTTGCCGTGGATTACCTCGCACTGAAAGAACAAAAAAGAGAAAACTCGCCCCGACAAGCCCTTATCTATCCCGACCCGCTAAATCCGGGACGCTCCATCATCCGGTGTTATCCGGGCACAGGTCCGTCTTCCGTTCCACAACAACGGGTGAACCTATACAGGGAAGGCACGGAATTTCTGCTCATAGACGGTGTGCGCTACCCCATGACACAAAAGAAAAAAGGGGCGAAAAGTATTTCTGCTGCCAACAAAGAGCCTCAGATATTCGACAATACACCCCGCATAACCACCCGCGACTACCGGAACGAACTGAACCAACTCTCGCAGCGTCTACTCAGTCTCACCGACACCTTATGCACAGATAATATCTTCGTGCCCCAGGCGGACAAAGAACTGGTCAGCTGCTTCTCGGACGAAGTACGGAAAAAATTGCGGAACGTAGAGATTGAGGAGGAAAAACTACAATTCAACTTGCAGCAATATGGCGGGACTGACCAAAAAGAAGTATGACATAAACTTCTACGCAAAGATAGTAGAGAAGTTCGTACAGACCGGAGAGTGTGCCGAAAACGCATATGGCGAAACGGAAGACCCTCTGTATCTTTATCTGCTTTCCATCATGAACAACCCTTCCATCAAACTGCAAGTTCTGGAAAATAAAGTTCATGCACGCATATTCTATGACATCACCACACAGTTCGTCTGGCAATTCCTTGAACAGGAGAAGTTCCAGATGCAAAGAGCGCAGTCCGAACTCGGAGAAATGGAAAGTGCCCTCGACTGGATAAAGGAGAAGCGCGACGGCTGGCAGGCCCTTCTGAGAAAAATCAAAAAAGACTATAAGGAAAATGCTTTCGACGAGCCATTCTACGAGCACATGTTCGGCGACAAAGAACAGCAGCACGACCCTTCCGTCTGGGAGAAAATGCTGAGCGACTGGGAAGACTCTTTCCAGCAGAAACTACAGGAACAGAAAGAGAAAAACCTGAACGACCGGAAAGACTTTCTGGAAAAGAAACTGAAGACCAGCCTGAGCAAGATACCGGAGTATCTGGAAGAGCACCAGGTGGAGCAAGAGGAATTCCTCCAGGCATGGAGCATGATGAACGGTCTTTGGAATACTATCGACTTCGAGAGCATCCGCAAAATCGTAAAACTGCAAAAAGAGTATCCCGAACTCCTGAAAGTAGCCAACCGCATGGGCCGGATTGCCGACGACGAAGGTAGTAAACAGGTATACGTGACGGAGGGTAGCGTCTACAAGCTGTCCCACTCACAAAAAAGCGACATTCTGGGTGTCACCACCGGCAACGACCTGAACGCCCTGCTTCCCTCGGAATTGCTCTACTACTCGGACAGCGAGTTACAAGACGTCTTCATGCTGAAATACTTCACGCAGAAGTTGCAAACCTTCCGCTACAAATCGGAAATCATGCAACCTTCCCGACGACTGGAAGCGAAGCCCGCCGTCCTGAAAGGCCCGATGATTGTGTGCCTCGACACATCAGGCAGTATGACGGGAAAACCGGAGAAAATGGCTAATTCCCTGCTGATAAAGCTCATCGAAATAGCGGAGTTGCAGGACAGGGAATGTTTTCTGATTTCTTTCTCCGTAGCCACCCGGACCATCGACGTACGGCGTGAACGGCAGAAACTGATGGAGTTTTTCAGCCACCCGTTCACCGGTGATACGGATGCCACCCGGATGCTGAAAGACACATTCAGAATGCTCGACCAGAACCGTTATATGAATGCAGACGTTCTATTAATCAGTGATTTCCGCATACCGGAATGTAAACCGGAATTAATAAAGCAAATGCAAGCAAACCGGGAGAAAGGAACTTTCTTCTACGGTCTGCAGATAGGTATTGCCCCCAACGATTGGGTGGAATACTTCGATCACATGTACAAAGTGGAATACCAGGTTTCACGACGTAACTAACAGCTTCTTTGATAGTCGCCCAATCAAAGCCAGTCCAACAATTCCACCGGACTTTTCATCTGTTGCAATCTGGGATGTGTAAACGTCTCCACTACCTCATGCTGCCACATTACCTCAAAAGGAATATGCACGCCATATCCGCCTATTGCCAGCACAGGCTGAATATCAGATTTCAACGAATTTCCAATCATCAGGAATTCCTCAGGAGCCACTTGCAGCACTTGCAACAAGCGGTTATATTCTTTCTCCGTCTTATCAGACATGATTTCAATATGGTCGAAATAAGAAGTCAGTCCGGAGCGTTTCAGTTTACGTTCCTGATCCAGCAGGTCGCCTTTCGTTGCCACTACCAGCCGATAGCAGCCTTGTTCTTTCAATGCTTTCAGCGTATCTTCCACACCGGACAGCAACTCAATCGGCATTTCGAGCAAAGATTTACCCAGAAGAACAATTTGCTGTATCTTCTCTGCTGTAATCGTCTGATTGCTAACCCGCAAAGCCGTCTCAACCATTGAGATGGTAAATGCTTTGGCACCATAACCCAGACATTCCAGGTTACTCATTTCTGTTTTAAACAGTTCTGCCGAAATCTCCTTTGCACTGCCATAATCGCTCAGCAACTCCGTATATTTCCGTTCCACTTCCTGAAAGAAAGGCTCATTGCTCCAGAGAGTATCATCTGCATCGAAAGCGATGACTTTAATGTTGTGTCTCATTTCCTATTTTTACGTTACACATTTTATGTAATGCAAAATACGGAATATATTTCGTATAAAACAAAAGAGCATGAACTTTTAACGCCTCTTACTTTATCTCTTCCCCCCTTCCACACAGTCAAAACGGCTTATTCATCAGCTTTGGCGGGTGGAAGGGTTGGCAGGCATAGACTGGAATAGCGTCTTACAGGCATTCAAAAGATATGATCATCATTCGTCTGTATGTACAAAAAATGGCACTGCTTTCATGTTTTCATTACTAAGCAATCGTGCGTTAAAAGAAGAGAGTTACAATCGCCCCACTACAGTCATTCACTTAAACAACTATAGTCATTCGATCGTATGATTCCAGTCGGTATAGTAAACAACTATAGTCGGTCGATTATAATGTGAAACGAAAGCCATCAAAACAAGCAGGGGTAAATGATAACCACAAAGTACCCTTCCACCCGCTAAAGCTGATAAATAAAGAGGTGGAAAAAGGTGGAAGGGGGAATATGCAAGAAACCTAATAGATACATGACAACAGGAAAATAGCTTTTAGCTTTACAATCATTCTCTTACCATTTTACTTCCTCTCTTGTGATAGTAAACCCTATCCTCATGTATTGCAGTCTACTGATTCTCTTGCAAATATTTGTCCGGACAGTGCAATTGTACTTTTGGAACAATTTAAGGATACTCATTCTTTATAATGGACGTCTTATAGTAAGGTTAAAAAAGTGTTTTATAAAAATAGTATATCGATATTTCTTATATTTGCATTCCATCACTGTCAATATAAAAATTAAAGTATGAGACTGAACTACTCTTTATTCTGGATATTGTTATTACTTTGGAGTGGATGTGATTCTTCGGAAACAGAAACAATAATTGAGCCGCCAATAGTAGTAGAGAAAGAGCCTGTTGATATAAAAGTATTTATAGAAACAGTACCGGACGGCACAGTTTATAATTATAAAGATTTGTTAGGTAGAGGGTTTGATTGCAAAAAGAGTACCATTAAAGGATACGCAAATGTAAAAGGTAAAGTCATTGATATAGACCGTCTGTTGAAGGGTGATGGATATGATTGTGTGAAGCAAGAACCAG
>CAMTFK010000047.1 GCA_947071285.1 uncultured Bacteroides sp.
ACCAAATCCCAGATCATCGGCAAGAATCACAATCACATTCGGCTTTTCTTCTACGCGCTGTGAGGTACAACCTACTAAAGACAACGTAGGAACAAGATAGATTAAGTTTTTCATAATAGTATGCAGTTAATAACGATGCAAATTTAGCCACCACTTGTTTATTTATATAGAACAAATGTTTAATAATGGGGAGTCATGTACATCCTGCAACGATTCCTTGGAAGATTATTACAAATATTTGGGCAAATATAAAAAGCCGGTTTCTACAGAAACACCTACCTTTGGTTATCATTAAATATCCAATTAATAATTCCAAAAAGACACCATCTACAATGAAAAACCTATTAATTTTCACAGTTACTCTCCTGATCCCTTTATGCAGTTGCTCGCAAACAGAAAATACGGACACTGATGAACCGGTGATTCCTCCCCCAAGCAACAATTACGTTCTGCAGGGCAGTATGCAAGGCAGCGCCGAATTAGTAGAAGCCGGCTACACTCAAATACACCAATATATGCGAAAGATTGGTTGGGACTATTCCGAACATCCCAACAGCTCTTCCTTAGACCACAAGGACGGAGTGCACGGAGAAGTTATTTATGATTTGTTTATTCGACAATACATTTTCAAACTCTCCATTCATGCCAATGAAAAAGCACTGGATGGAGACCGTGGCAAATTAATAGACCGCCAACGCAATGAGATGAAAACACAGACCACGCCTTCCTGGTATAAGTTAAACGGCAACTGGGATGAATGGCAACAACTAAAATGGAAGTTCAAGATTCCTAAAGATTTCCGTCCGTCCGGCAGTTTTACTCATTTACATCAACTAAAGGCACAGGAAGGCAACAACGGTTCACCCGTAATTACTATCACTGCACGAAGCAACGGAAACGGGAGTAATCGCCGTATACAAATCATTCATAACGGAGATACCGAAGAAACAACGAAAGGTACTATAATAGACAATCTCCCATTGGAAGATTTCGAAGATGAATGGATTCAGGTAGAAACTGAAATGCACTATACCCACAATGGCTCGTTTAGTATCACTTTAAGCCGACTCAGTGACGGGAAAAGACTTGTTCAACGTTCCTTTGATGACATAGATTTATGGAGGAAGGGAGCAATAAGTATCCGCAATAAATTCGGCATATACCGTAGTTTCGGCAAAACCCTGACGGATGAAAATGACCGTCCAACCAACGGAATCAAAGATGAACATATTCTACTGGCGGATTTCAAGGTATACGAGAAAAACACGAATCCTGATCCGCAACCGCATGATTAAGAAAAAACTGCTAAAATGACTAGATGAAAATGGGGAAGCCCAAACTTCCCTCATCTTCTATTTTCTATTTACCAATTGCAGTCGCCCAGTTATCAGCAAAACGGAAATTACCGACTCTGCCCTTATATCCTCTGCGATATCTGAATGAAATCCCTTTCAACCCATTCTTCAAATCATTCTCTTCACCGTCGGCAACAAGCGTAGCTTTAGGTTCCTTCTTACTCAATTCCGGATTAACAAAAAGGGAAGCCTGATTCTTGTCGTAATCGACTTTCAATATCAAAAGGTGGGTTTTGTCATAATCATAAGTTTCTGTTCCCTCTGTACGCATATTGCGTACAGAGACTCCAAACTTAATCTTATCCTTACCTTCGCGTGCAACAAACACCTTCCCTCTATTGGCTCCTCCCGTATAATTAATATCCAAAGCCACAAAATCGGCAAAGTTGCTACCTCCCAACTTGGAGAAGTTGGCTAGAAAAGCCAGATAATAGGTTCCCTTTCTATATTCCTTATTTACATCCGTAAGAGAATAAACACTAAAACGACTACCTTTGATATCAGCCGGAAAGTTGCCTATATCTATGGATAATCCTCCTTCCGGATACCCTTTATAAGAAAGCGCCTTGCCTACTAACGGACTTCCTACTCCTTCCAGCGGATTAGTGGAAAACGCCCCATTCCAGGAATCGGTACGAATCGGCTCTTTCTTATCACCATAAACAGCTTTTTCCAGTTGGTCACCTGGTTTATAATCTTTCAGGAGATCCTTTTTCAGAACTTGCGCATTTGCCAACAGAGCAAAAGACATGATTGCCACTGATAATACTACTTTTTTCATCACATTATTATTTTAATAATTATATTCATAAAAACTTGAAACGATCATTTCTGATAATACAAATCAAAAGTTATAGTTGCATTCTCATTATTCCAGGCAGAGTCCTGAGTAAAATCCACACCGATTGAAAGAATGCGCATGATACCAATCTTATCCCCCTTATGCGGTGTTTTGAAGGCGATCACGCTTCCAACTTCGAAAATAGACTCGTCTTTTGTTGTCTCATCCTTTTTAAACGTGCGTATATCCCGTCTTTTTATATCCATTCCGGCAAATGCATCCGTAGATAATTCTACCATCTTGCCATCCTTCACTTTATCAATAATAGCTTTCTGTGCTTCATCCGTTTCCGACAATATCAGGAATGTGGTCTTATTGGAGTAATAGTTTGGGAAGAGTCTCTCAACATCTTCAGCTTCAGAAGAAGAAGTCAGTCCTTCCAGTCTTTTTCCCTCACACCAGCAGTTTCTCAAATTCTTTCCAAGCCGTTCGGGACTTTGCAGATTAAAATCCATAGGGCTATTGCAGATGGTAGCAAAGTCTACTTCTCTTTCTCGCTCGGTAGTCAGAATACAAGCAGCTACCACTTCGCCCTTGTCGGCAATCATCATACTTCCGAAAGTAGAATTACGATGTGCTCCCAGTTTAAGATTAGGATAAGACAGCCATGCCATTACCGTTACCTGGCAAGCAGGAGACAATTCTATCTCTTTTTCACCATTCGCATAAACCAGTTTCACAGCTACCGTAGCAGTAGTCTCAAAAACCGGAACTTTGAATATCAGTGTTTCTTTTTCCAGACTTATGACTTCCGCTTCCGTCTCGCCAAACAAAACTTTTTCGATAGATGTCAGTTGCGTACCGGTAATGGTAATCAGCTCTCCCTCCGTTACCGTGGCAGGAAAATCCTCTGAGGTGACCGTCGGATCTTCCGGTACTCCGGGCTCTTCAGGCTCTGCCGGTTCCACCCGGGTATATCTGTAAGTCGTTTGTCTCGAAGCGTTGTAGCCGTAGGTTATCACCAATTCGTCATTATCAAATTCAAACCGGTTGATGAATCCGCGTTCATAGACGAGCAACGAATCTCCCGCCACCCGGTATTTTCCTTGCGGGTAATCGGTCACAAGATTATCATCCACATCGAATGTCTGTATAGTTGATGTATAGTCGCTGCCAAAAATGGCAAGCACTTTCGGATAAGCCCCTACACGTTGCCACGTCCCTTCTACGGAGTTCACTCCCAAGTTACCGCTATCCCATTCGGAATCATCGTTATCACATGCGGCAAATGCCCAAAGTATCAGCGGTAATATAATAAATATACTCTTTTTCATATCTTCCTTTCATTTAGTCATTAATCTTTCTGGAAATAGAAGTTCAAGGTCATCGAACCTTTAGTGTCGGAAACACTTTCCATCTGGACTGCTACAAGTTCCACAAAACCTATTGCCACCAGGTTCTTGCCATCCACATCACTATACACCAAAAGCAAATTGATGCCTCCAATATCAAATCCTTCCAGATTGGTCTTGTTATAGTTGTCATCCAAAAGCTTATAACGGGCTACCTGTTTGGTGCTGCCTGTCAGATTCAATCCGTCAGCTTTCGCCTGCTCGATGCTGATTTTCTCCAAAGTTCCATTTTTAATCTTATCCATATATGCTTTCTCTGCCGGAGTCGTTTCGAGCAGCTTGCGGAATCTCAGATTGAGTCCGTCGGCTTCGAGCGCCTTGCCGTTACATTTGAATTTATGAATATTCAGCTTTTTGGAGAACCCTGCCAACTGCATACCGTCGCTGTTTTGTGTAGCGCACAAATGGATAATCTCTTTATTATCCGCAAACTCACAAGGATTATAATATTTACCGGTTGTTCCGCTAAATAGATTCGCATTCTCACTGCCATGCCCGTAAAGGGTTATGTTTTTCCAGATATATACTTCGGGGACAATGACCTGGCAGTCTTCGGCCGTTTCCAGTTTCGTCTCGTCATAATAATAAAGAGTAATCTTCTTTGTGCCTGTGACCTCGTATTCCGCACTCAGCTGACAGGTCAGTACATCGGTTGCCCGTTTGGTGATTTCCGCTTTATATTCACCCACGAACACACTGTCTACTTGTGTAAGATTCACGCCTTTGATTTCAATCGAAGAGCCGGCGGAAGTCATTCTCGGATAGTCGCTGACCGACGGATAAGCCAGCTCCAGTGAGAAAGGCGTGCCGGAAGTACTCACCTGGCGAATCTCCGTCCCATACTGATAATTCAAAACAATATCCACCGCCTCATCTTTAAAGTAAGGTACTTCCACTTCTATTTCTTCCCGCGTCTGGGTGACAACCGTCGCCTCTTTGGTTCCGAAAAGTACGCCCGTCACAATGTCCAGGTTCTCTCCCGTCAGGCCAACAACGGTATACGGCCGGGACTTATTCACATAACCGGTCAGCTCGGGAATCACATATTCCATCGTAAAGCTTTCTGAGGTCTTTATACTCCCATAAGGAGTAAACACCTCAATAATGCCCGATACAACCTCATTCGTCACTCCGGCAATAACCAGTGAGCGGTTAATCCGATACTTCACGTCCGTCTTCACTCCACCTATCTTGATGGAGTCTACCTCTTGCAGGTTAGCGCCCGTGATACTGATCTCTGTTCCTGCCACTCCGTTCTTCGGACTAAAGTCGGTCACTTCGGGCGGATTCTGGTTCGCCTCAAACATGCTCAATTTCTCATTACAGGCAGTAATGCCCAGCAGTAGGGCAACGGCAGCCATTAATGTATATATATATCGATTCATATTCATTATTTCAAGTTTTTAAATTTACGGCAAAATGGTCTGTCACACACCTGAATATCCCGAATTCTGCGTAGCGTTCGGAGCAGTAATAATCACGTTGTAGGGAATAGGCAACAGTAATTGCCAGTTTTCCAAAAGCGAGTCTTTCACATATACGGGCGTTTTCTCGTTCGCATAGTAATCGGTCAGAGCACCTGTACTCTTATTGCGCATCTGTTCGGTCGTATAGTGTTTCCTCATTACATTTATCAATTGTTCCGTCCGGAGCAAATCGAACAAGCGGTGGTTCTCCAAAGCAAACTCCAGCCGTCTTTCTTTAGCCATCGCTGTCCGGTATTCCGACTTGGTTGTAATGGGCTGCACCTCTTCGACCTTCTTCAGTCCCGCCCGCAGACGGGTTGCGTTGATATAGTCGAGTGCATTTTGCGTGGGTCCGTTAAATTCATTTTCTATCTCACCCAACATTAGCAACACATCGGCAAACCTGAGAATAGGCCAGTCGTTTTCAGCATCATAACGCACCGTTACCGGACTTAGATACTTCGTCACATAAGACACATATTGCGTTGCCCCCTTCTGGTCAATCCAGAACTCCTTCAATATAACATCTTTCCGAGTCTCACCTGCTTCCGAATTATAGGTGCTGATCAAATCCTCCGTCGGACAGTTGTAGCCGTTTCCGCTACCGGTCAAAATCATATTCTCACTATTCACCGGAGCGAAATAATTGGCGAAAGGCGACCCCAGTCCGTTTCCTCCAGACAGATAGCGGGACACAAAAATCATCTCCTTATTCATCTCATTCGAAATACTGAACACATCCGCATACGAGCTTGTCACCAGTCCGTATCCGCTGTTCTTCTCCACATCTTCCAACAAGAGTTTGGCCTGAGTAAGCATCTCCTTGTCCATTCCATTTTTGGAAAGTGTCAGATATACCTTTCCAAGAAGCGTCTTTGCTCCCCATTGGTCTACGCGTCCGATATTACTGCTGTCATATTTAACGGGCAGTTTTCTGGAAGCATAATCCAGATCGTCAATAATCAACCGATAGACGGCATCCACCGTACTCCGCTCATAATTTTTAGCTTCCTCGGCCGTGATTCTTTCAGTCACAAGAAACAACGGTCCATACAGGCGAACCAGATTGAAGTAATGATAGGCACGGATAAAGCGGGCTTCGGCATCATACTGTTCTCTCAACGTCACGTTCGTCACCACCTGCGAATGTCCAAGCACTGTATTGCAATTCGCAATGTTATGATAAGCCTTTTCCCAATACGCATTATTGATCGTATTGGAAGGCTCCACCTTGAAAAGGTCCAGATTGGCAATCTCCAGACTAGTCCCGGTAGTCGATCCCTGTCCTTCATGCCTGGTATTGTCCGAACGGACCTCGGTCAAAAAGAATTCATTGTTCAATGTTCCGTGAATGCCATTGTAACAAGCCATCACGGCGGCGTTGATTTCTTCTGCGTTCCGATAGAAGTTCTCACTGTCCATCTGGTCGTAGGCTGCCCTGTTCAGGAAATCCTCGCAGCCGAACAGCAAAAATAAAGCCGGTAGATAAATTAGTATATTCTTCATGGTTCTCTCTTTTTTAAAAGTTAATATTCAGACCAGCACTGAAGGTGCGTTGAATAGGGAATGCTCCTCTCTGCAAAGCATTTCTGGCCATAGCCGTCCGGTATACTCCGCTTGCATAGCGGGCTTCGGGATTGATACCGCGATAGCCGTCCGACCACAGGTACAGAAGGTTCTGTGCGGAAACATAAACCCGCAATTTGGAAAGTCCTACTTTGCGTGCCGCCTTCCTCGGCAAGTCGTAACCCAGAGTGACATCACGCAGCGCGATAAATCCGGCATCCTCAATCTGATAGTCGGTCAGTGAATGCTGTATTCCGTTGTCGCGGAAAGGCGTTTTTCCATCGCCCGGATATTCGACGCTCAACCATCGGTTGGCCACGTACTTCGTATTCCACATACGGAACTCATTATAATTATTGTCGGTGTTATACACCTTTCCTCCTACCTGACCCTGAAGGGTGAATGCCAAATCGAAGTCGCGATACTTCAACGTATTCGTCATACCCCAGATAAAGTCAGGATAAGGATTGCCGAGAGGCACACGGTCGTTGTCGTCAATCACATCATCACCGTTCGTATTGGCTACACGTAATCCTCCCGGTTTGTCATTGATATGATGCGGATTATTGTCTATTTCTTCCTGACTCTTCCATACGCCGATTGTTTTGAATCCATAGAACTGGATCAGCGGATCACCCACACGGGCAATGTAGTATTCTTTATTTGAGCCCGGCGTGACTTGTTCGGACGGTCCGCCCAAGTCGAGCAGCCTGTTGCGCGTCAGTGACAGGTTGAAAGAAGTGCTCCATTTAAATTGTCGGTTGTTGATATTGTAAGTAGTCAGTTCCATCTCGAAACCACGGTTTCTCAGTTTACCCTCATTTGTCCAGGCTTGTGTATATCCGGCGATGCTGTTAACCGTTTTCTGATAGAGCAGACTTTTCGTGATAGAGTAATAGTAGTCGAAAGTCAGCCCGATGCGATTGTTCAGCAGAGAGATATCCAGACCGAAATTCGCCTGATTGGTTTGTTCCCACTGCAAGGCCCGGTTGCCCAGAGAAGCGGAGTTGTTGGCCAGTCCGGAGACAACCGAACCGTTGCCCTCGCCAAGGATATAACCTGCCGAATCGAGCAGGTCCGTATTAGCATAGCTTTCGATAGCATCCGTACCCGTCACACCGTAGCTCAATCGCAGTTTCAACTGATTCAGCCACTTCGCCCGTTCTTTGATGAATGATTCTTCCGAGATTCTCCATCCTGCCGATACGGAGGGGAACCATCCCCATTTATTATCTTTACCGAATTTGGAGCTTCCATCCGTACGCAAACTCACTGACAACAGATAGCGGTCTTTCAATGCATAATTGACACGGCTGAAATAAGAAACCATCGCATTGTCATTCTTCCATGTGCCGGTACGCAGGGTGGTACCTTCGTACTGGTCTATTCTTCCTGCCGCACTCAAGTAATGAATGTAATCGGTAGGAAAATCGAATCCCAGAATCCCCGTCCTCTTATTCGTATATTTATAGACAGAGGCTCCCAGCAGCCCATCCAACTGATGAATACCTTTGAACTTCTTACTGTAATTCAATGTATTCTCCGACGCCAGGTTGATAGACTTGCTGGAGGTATAATATCCACGATTGGAATCACCTGCACTTTTCGCCCCTACATTCTGATAAGTATCCGTCTCAGTAAAGTTGAAATTGAAACTATTGGAAGAGCGGAAACGCAATTCTTTCAGTAACTTGATATCGATATATCCCTGCAATTGCATACGGTATTGCCCTTTCGGACTAAAAACATTATCGATAATTCCACGGGGATTGTTGTTCGTCGATCCCCACGGGGTAGCTGTCACGGTCTTTTCCAGCCCCGTCTGCGGATCAATAGTTGTATAGGTCTTACCATTAAAATGCGAACCTCTCGTATATTCTCCTACCGGAACACCTGTAATGGCGGATGTCTCTTCGGTATGCTTCACCGGCATCCAGGAAGGGGTTCTCACAAAGTCCGTAAAGTTGGTTGCCGGACGTTCGGATTCGGTATAGGAAGGAGCGATGTTTATACCTACCGTCACGCGCTTGGACAAATCGGCGTCTATTCTCGCTTTTACATTATACCTTTTATAATAGTTCTTCAGCATCATGCCCTCGTCGCTGTTATAAGCACCGGAAATATAATACCGGATACCACTGCTACCACCACTGACGGAGAAGTCTACATTATAATAGTAAGCATTGTCGTTGAAGGCTTCCTGCTGCCAGTCCGTATTATTATTGATAGCTGCATACGCCATCTCTTGTGAAGACAATGATGTACCCAACAAATTATGTTCCCTGATGCGTAAATCCAGATATTCTTTCGTGCTCAGCACGGAATGCAACTTATAGTTCGACTTTACGCCCCACTTGGCTTTCACCGAATATTTAGGTTTGCTGATAACGCCGCCTTTAGTTGTAATCATGATAACACCGTTGGCTGCACGCGAACCGTAGATAGCCGCCGATGCGGCATCTTTCAGTACCTCGATGCTTTCCACATCACTCGGATTGAGCGATTCAAGACCGTCGCTCACCGGGAAGCCGTCGACGATAATCAGTGGATTGCTGCTGGCACTGAATGAAGAAGTACCTCGAATGGATATATCCGGATCGGCTCCCACCTCGGAAGTGGTGTTCAGAATCTGCACACCGGCCACCTTACCCAACAGCGCCTGATCCAGACGAGGGGTAGGAACGTCTTCGATACCGTCCATATTGACTTTTGTCACCGAACCGGACAAATGAGATTTCTGCTGCACACCATAGCCCACCACAACTACTTCGTCCAGTTGCTGCAAATCTTCGTGCATCACTACGCGTACCTCTTTCTTGTTCTTTACCGAAACTGTCTGGGTGGCGAAACCTACATAGGAGAATTTCAATGATGTTTTGTTCTTCGGCAGGCTGATGGAGAACTTACCATCCATATTCGTGATCGTTCCGCCGGAAGACCCTTCCACCATAACCGATACCCCGATGAGAGGCTCGTTATTCTTATCGACTACAACTCCGCCGACAACTGTGTTCTGTTGCGCCTCGTCCAAACCGGGCGAAAAAGCCAAAGCGGGAGTTCCAACTATAAATACCATGAAGAGGGTACTTATCAAAAAGATAGGAATTCTTTTCATATTACAATGTTTTTCATATTTACGTTCGCGGAAAAACAAAAACGATTCTTTCCCGGCCGGAGAAAGTTTTTCGGTTCATTCTTCCAGTTACAAAAATAGTGATAACAAGATAGAAGGCATTTACAGAATCCGTCAAAGAGTTGTAGGGAAGATTCTCCATTTGCAATAATCCTTCCAAAGCTTGTAAAAATAGCCCATAGATGTGTTGATACTATAAAATGAGTTTGTTAAGCCCTGCTTTTGCCCTTTTTTTATTATTTTTGCTAGACGAAAAGCATACACCCCAAATATAGTTCATTTATGAAGAAGCTGATATGTATTTTGCTGGTTTTTATCCTTCCACAAATCATTTTCGCAAATCAACGATACCATTTTTCCAATTTATCAGTCCAAAACGGACTATCACAGCTTCATGTCACTTGTATCTACCAGGACCGGCTGGGATATATGTGGTTCGGCACCCGCAACGGACTGAACAAGTTCAACGGCAATAACTTCGAAACTTTCTGGAATCATGCCGACGACGAATGCAGTATCAGCAACAATACCATCGCCTGCATCACCGAAGATGCGGAAGGCAACCTCTGGTTCGGAACGGAAAACGGACTGAACAAACTCGATAAACGCAGAAACGGGTTCAAACGGTATTACTTCGACCCTGAAGCTAATGCCGCCAACAATAAAATCATATCCCTCTTCACCGATAAGGAAGGCACGTTGTGGGTGGGAACCATCTCCGGCTTATATGTTTTTGATGCAAAGGAGGACATCTTGAAGGAGATCCCTCTGAAAGAACTGGCGAACAACTCCATAAGTACTATCATCGAGAAAGACGACCTTCTCTATATCGCTTCGAGTATGAGCGGACTGGTGATATACGATCCACGGAAGAACCGGGTGGTCCGTTCGTACCGCAAAGATTCGAAGACGCTGCCTATCCCCTCCAATTATATTAAAGATGTATATATCGACAAGAAAGATAACATCTGGATAGGAACCTACAAAGACGGAGTTTGCGTCATCAGGCATGACTTATCGGAAGTGATATATTACAATACCGCCAACGGACTGTCCAACAACGATATCCGTTGCATCAAAGAATCTCCTGCAGGAGAAATGTGGATAGGTACTTTCGACGGACTGAATATCGTTAATCCTGTGACGAGCCGCATCGCTTCTTACAAACACGGAGCACAGGGCAGTCTGAGCCATCATTCGGTGTACAGCATACTCTTCGACCGGATGCAAACCATCTGGATCGGAACCTATGCCGGTGGAGTTGATTACTACAATCCTTACGGCCACCTGTTCGACTTTTACAATCCCGCCACCATCCTGAACGCCAATCTGGGCATTCTGGGCCCCGCCGTCGAATATGACGGAACACTCTATATCAGTTCGGAAGGCGGCGGACTGATTGCCTTCGACCTTGCTCAACAATCCTTCCGGCAATATACCCTACCTCACAAGGCTGACGGTTCGGTGAAAAATATCTTCAAGACTGTCTATCTGGACGGTGACCGCATCCTGTGCGGGACGAGCCAAGGTGAAGTATATGAATTCAACTTGAATACCCGTCAATTCTCCCTGTTCTACCAGACTACCGACCGGCGACCGATTTACCATATCAGCCGAAGCCGCGCCGGAGAAGTGATTATCGGTGCTATCAGTGTGACGGAAGGCTTGGTATTCATCTCCGACGACGGACAACGAAGCATACAAACTGAATTTCCCGTCAAAGGGAAAGGCGGTGTCCACTTCTCTCATGTGATTTGTGTATGTGAGGTCGACAACGATATTTTCCTAATCGGTACGAAGAACAACGGACTGTTCTGTTATGACAAGATCAACCACACGCTGCTCTCCTACAACGAGACAAACGGCCTCGCCGCCCAATATATCAGCAGCATACTGAAAGATCATTCCGGAAGGATATGGATCAGCAGCATCGACGGTGGTTTGAGTGAGCTTGTTCTTTCCACCGGACAGTTCACCACCTACAACGAGAAAAACGGATTAATGAACAACCAGATCTGCAAAATCGTAGAAGGGAACGATAACACCCTTTGGCTCAGCACACTGAACGGGATATCCAACCTCGACTTGCGTACCCGCGGCATTACCAATTATAATAAGGAAAGCGGCATACGTGTGCAGGAGTTTTCTCCATGCGCCGGCCTGCACCTATCGGGCAACCGCATCTTCTTTGCCGGAAACAACGGCTTCACACTGTTCAATCCCAACGACATCATCACCAATCCGAATGTCCCGCCCATCATCCTCGACAAACTGCATATCAACAACTGCCTCATACAAGCCGGCGATGAAGGCGACATCCTGAAAGAGAACATCTCCACCCAAAAGAAAATCGTACTGAAATACAATCAGACCAATATCACCATCGAATATTGCGCACTGAATTATATCTTCAACAACAAGAACCAATATGCCTACAAGCTGGAAGGCTTCGACCATGACTGGAATGAAGTAGGCAACCGCCGTACCGCCTATTATACCAATATCCCGTCGGGCACTTACAAATTCGTAGTGAAAGGCTCCAACAATGACGGCATCTGGAACGAAGAAGGCACGACATTGGAAATCGTGGTTCTTCCCCCGCTATGGAAGACCTGGTGGGCTTACCTCTTCTATGCAGTGGTGGCTATTGCTCTTATCGCTTTCATTATCCGCTATTTCACCGAAAAGAAACGTCTGCAAAACAACATCCGTCTCAAACAGATGGAAGCGGAAGTTCACGAAGAATATTATCAGGAACGCAATCGTCTCTTCACCAATTTCTCGCACGAACTGCGGACACCGCTTACGTTGATTATGGCTCCGTTGGAAGAGTTCGTAAAACGCACCGACCTGACGGATGATATTCATTATAAAGTGAAACTGATGCTACGCAACGCCCAGCGCCTGCTCCGCATTGTCAACAATCTGATGGACCTGCAAAAGAACGAAAGCGGAACCATGAAACTGCAAGTCTCCGAGAACGACATGATAAAATTCACGCACGAAGCTGTCTCTTCTTTCCAGGACTTAGCATTATATCGGAACATTCATCTGAAGTTCAAACATTCCATTGACTGCCAACCTGTATGGTTCGACTGGAATTTGTTGGAGAAAGTCTATTTCAACTTCCTCTCCAATGCCTTCAAGAATGTGCCGGACGGGGGAACCGTATCCGTAGAACTGGACGTCAAGCCCTATTCCGAACTTACTTTCTTCCTGCCTGCCAAACTGAATAAATATAAGAATACGGAGATACGATATCTCACCATTTCCATCCAGGACAATGGTGTCGGCATTGCTCCCGATGAATTGGAGAAGATCTTCCAACCATTCTACCAAGTGGCTCAGAACGAACATTCCAAATCGGGAACCGGCATCGGACTAAGCCTCAGCAAGGCAATTATAGAGATGCATCACGGAGTGGTGTGGGCAGAAAACGCAACCGGAGCGAATATGTCCGGTGTAGGCTTATCAAGCTCCGGTGCAGTATTCAAATTTGTACTGCCGGTCGACAAAAGTCTTTTCGCTCCCGAAATGATAATCGAATCGGCCGAAGATAAAGCCGTATCTTTCAGCGTTGAGCTTCCGGACGCCGCTTACGAACCGGACAATTCCTCCAGAAAGCAAGCTACGATTCTGGTAGTGGAGGACAATCGCGACCTGAACAATTATATCTGTTCCTGCCTGGCGGATAGATACAATGTAGTGGGCGTGACAAACGGCGAAGACGCTCTTGCCAAAGCGGTCTATCTGCTTCCCAACCTGATTATCACCGACCTGATGATGCCCAAGATGAATGGTATCGAACTGATCCGTCGGTTGAAGAAGGATATGAATACCAGCCATATCCCGATTATTATGGTGACGGCAAAGACTGGCACGGACGATATCAAAGAAGGCTATGCAGCAGGTGCTGACGAATATATCACAAAACCTTTCGACGCCTCCATCCTGAAAATCAGAGTAGACAACCTGATCCAAAGCCGCGAGAAACTGAAAGAGCTGTATAGCAAAAACTTCTCACTCGAATCACTCGGTGTCGACGTGACTTCCGTCGATGAGAAGTTTATGCAAAAGCTATATGCCACTCTGCAACAGAATATCGCCAATTCGGACTTAAACCTGGATGCCTTCTGCAAAGAACTCGGACTAAGCAAATCGAACCTTTACCGCAAGATTAAGCAAATCACCGGATACTCTCCCAATGAGTTTATCCGTAATTTCCGGTTGGAGACAGCCGCCAAGATGCTAAAAGAAACGGATATGTCGATAACGGAAGTATATTGTGCCGTAGGTTATAATAGCCTGGCTTACTTCTCTAACAGTTTCAAAACACTGTACGGAGTATCTCCGTCGGAGTTTAAGAACAGGTCGGAGGGCGAAAGAGAATAAAACCTTGTAGACACGGTGTTCACGGCAAACGATAGATTTGTAATATTCCGTCATTCATTTGTAAAATGAGGTATTTTCGATGGAAGGGGCGTTTTTATAAGTATTAGACTTACCTTTATAATCAATTTTCCTCAAGATGCGATAACTTTGAAATCGAAAAGCTGGAAATACTATGGACATCAAGAAAGTAACATTCATTATCGCTTCATCACTTGTGCTCTGCTTCATGGCGAGTGCACAAAGTAAGTTGATATCAATCAATGAGAAGGGAAAGCTCTCTTATCATTCGTATACAGACAAAGGAGATTTACTCCCCGATTTCTCTTTCTGCGGTTATAAGGGCGGTGGAGTGGCCATTCCCCATATAAAGGTAACCGCCTCTATCAGTCCTTCGCCCAACAAAGAGGACGATACCCCTTTTATACAGGCCGTAATAGACAAAGTAGCAAAATTGCAACCGGATGAAGATGGATTCAGGGGATGCATCCTGCTCAGAAAAGGCGTATATCATATAGCAAGCCCTATCCGGATTACAGCAAGCGGCATTGTGCTTCGCGGCGAAGGGAATAATAAGGAGAGCGGAACGGTACTCATTGCCACCTCTCCCAGGAAATACAATGTCATAGAGGTCGGCTTTAACGGAAAAGCCAAATACAACACCAACGATGTACAGGAAATTATCGACAAATATGTTCCTTCGGGCACACGTATCCTCCATGTGAAGAATGCGGATAAACATTTTCGTACTGGCGACGACGTAATTGTCCGACGCCCCAGTACGGCAGCGTGGATTCAGACCATCGGCATGGATTCCATCGCCCCCCGCCCCCGCAAAGGAGAAACTACATGGGAGGCTTTCGAACGTTTCCGCCGCGAAGGAAAAGATACGGACATGAACGGAACGATCCAATGGAAACCGGGGAGCAAGGATCTGACGTTCGAACGGAAAATTGTATCAGTGAAAAAAGACGAAATCACACTGGATATCCCGTTGACGAACGCTTTGCAGAAGGAGTTCGGTGGAGGAACCATCTATAAATACAGGTATGACAAACGCTTCACACAATGTGGCGTAGAGAATCTGTACGGCATGTGCATCTATGATGAGTCGGTTAAAAAGAGCTATCGGGGCATAGGCGAATACTGCTGCGACGAGAACCATGCCAATACATTCGTTGCTCTCCGGACGGTCGAGAATGCATGGGTACGCAATGTCAGCGTAGAGCATTTTGACTGTTGTGTGACTACCACTTCTGCCACCAAATATATCACGGGACAAGACCTTTCCGCCATCAACCCCATCTCGCAGATTACCGGAGGAAGACGGTATGCTTACCACATCAACGGCGGACAAATGTGTCTGTTCCAACGTTGCTACTCCAGCCATCACCGTCACGAATTTGTATTGGGGGCCACTACTCCCGGGCCAAACGCTTTTGTAGACGGTTATGGTGAAATGACCTTTGCTTCCAGCGAACCGCATCACCGCTGGTCGGCCGGATGCTTATGGGACAATATAGTATTGAAAGGTCCGAGCGCATCACTCATGGCAGCCAACCGGGGATCGATGGGTTCGGGACACGGATGGGCTGGCGCGCAAATGGTATTCTGGAATTGTGCCGCCCCGCTGATTTTGGTCATGCAGCCGCCTACGGCACAGAACTTTGCCATCGGACTGCAAGCCACAGAAGTAGACAATAGCAAAGAAGCCCGGTCCGGTGCGAAATCGACCTTCAACAGCATCGTCAACACTTCGATGATAGATATGAAATATAAAGACCAACCGATAAACGGAACCGGATGGACCGAGCAGACAGCCGGAACAGTGGTTCCTTCGAGCCTGTATTACTATCAGTTACGTGACCGCCTTGGAAAGTCGGCACTCAAGAAAGTAATGGACGAACCACAGTACAATAAATATTTCAACCGATAAAGATAACCATGAAGAAGATTCTATCAATCATACTCACCCTAACTCTCTCCGCAACCGTTTTTGCGCAACCTCTGCCCAAAAAGCTTGAACATAACGAGAAAATGGCCTGGTGGCGCAATGCCAAATTCGGCATGTTCGTGCACTGGGGACCTTACTGCCTGTACGGCGGCGTATACAACGGATTCAACCAAAGACGAGGCGGTGCGGAATGGATTATGAACCGTTGCAAAATACCTGTACGTGAATATCGTGCGAAAGCCTGCACCTTCAATCCCGTGGACTTCAATGCCGAGGAACTGGTGCTGACTGCCAAAAATGCAGGTATGAAGTATATCATATTCACCACCAAACACCATGACGGATTCGCGATGTTCAAAAGCAATGCCAGCGAATTCAATATCGTAGACTACACCCCGTTCAAACGTGATATCGTAGACGAACTGGCAAAAGCCTGCCGTAAGCACCATATAAAACTGGGATTTTATTATTCCCAGACACAGGACTGGTGCAACCCCGGCGGCGGCACTATCCGCAAAGAAATGAAAGAAGGATGGGCAAACCCTGATTCGGTAGCCATCGACAATTTTACCCAAGAGAATCTGGGAGGTTGGGATTGCCTGCAACGTTCCGCCTCTCTGGATGATTATTTCAGAAAGGTAGCCATCCCGCAAATCAAAGAACTACTGACGAATTATGGTGACGTAGCCGTCATGTGGTGGGATACCCCGCACCGTATCAGCAAAGAGACAGCGGCGGAAATCACTGCCGAACTCGCAAAGTATCCGCAGGTAATTACCAACGACCGGTTGCGCCGTCCCGATTTTCCCGGCGACTATAAGACTCCCGAAGGACGTATCCCCCACGCAAAGGACATCGAACGCGTAGACTGGGAGACGTGTATGAATATCGGCAGCTCCTGGGGATACAAAAGCTGGGAGAAGAACTGGAAAAGTGCGGAAACAATTATCCGTAATCTCAATACCATTGCCGCCCGTGGCGGCAACTACCTGCTCAACGTCGGCCCCGACCCGACAGGTGTTGTGCCTGCTCCCGCACTGGACTGCCTGAGAAAAGTAGGCGAATGGATGCGGGTGAACGGTGAAGCGATTTACGCAACACAGCGCAGCGAAATATTTCCTCCCTGGGGCGAATGTATCCGGAAAGACGAAAAGAAGAACTCCGTATATTATCTCTCCGTCTTTCAATGGCCGGAAGACGGCAAACTGGCATTCGACACGAAATATACAGTGAAGGAAGCAATGCTGCTGGCCGACGGTACGAAACTGAAATTTACTAAAACGCCCGGCGGCATTACGATACAAGTTCCCACGCAGGCTCCTGACAAGATAGCTACGGTTGTCAGACTGGAATTGAAAGAGAAACTGCCCGCAATCCAATTAATATCCAACACCGCGAAAGCATTCGAAATAGCTGACGAATGAGAATCTACGGACGAATAAAAAATAGCAGACGATGAATATGAAGGTACGAAGTATATGGTTTTCAGGATGTATATTCCTTTCCACGACATTAACGTTTGGAAAAGAATACAAGCTTTGGTATAACGCTCCGGCTACCGTATGGGAAGAAGCTCTTCCTATCGGTAACGGACGTATCGGAGCGATGGTATATGGCAACCCGCTACAGGAAGTATATCAACTGAACGAAGAATCGATCTGGTCGGGCTATCCGCAGGACTGGAACAACCCCAAAGCCGCGAACGCGTTGCCACAGGTACGGGAAGCTGTCGACCGCGGAGACTATGCCAAGGCAAGCGAACTCTGGAAAGCCAATGCACAAGGTCCGTATACAGCCCGTTACCTGCCTATGGCAAACCTGATGCTCGACCAACTGACGCGGGGGGAAGCCCGGAATCTGTATCGTGAACTCAACATATCGAACGCACTGTCTACCGTCACCTACGAAGCGGACGGAGTGAAATACCGCCGCACTTCCTTTATCTCCTATCCGGACCAGGTGATGGTCATAAAAATAGCCGCAGACCGTCCCCAGGCGGTATCGCTCCATATTCGCTTGAACAGCCTGCTGCGCTATACCGTGCAGACAAAAGGGGAAAAGACACTGATCCTGAACGGCAAAGCCCCCGCCTATGTTGCCAATCGTGACTACGACCCACATCAGGTGGTATACGATGACAAACGGGGGACACAATTCAAAGTGCAAGTGGAACTGCTGCCGGATGGCGGTCACTGTGAGGCAAACGACTCTGCACTGACCGTTCGCAATGCAAATGAAGTAGTGCTGCTACTCTCTGCCGTCACCGATTTCGGGAATAAGAAAATGACACTCAAAAAATGCAAGCGTCCCTATCAGGAATTACTGCAACGACACACGGATGACCATCAGCAACTCTTCAACCGCCTGCAACTATCACTGGGCACAGAGAATCTGCAAAAAGAAGCACTCCCCACCAACGAACGTTTAAAAAGCTTCGAACAAGACCCCACTGACAACGGATTGACGGAACTCTACTATCAATACGGTCGTTACCTGCTGATTGCCTCTTCCCGCCCGGGCGGGCTGCCCGCCAATCTGCAAGGCATCTGGAACCGGCACGTTCAACCGCCTTGGGGATCGAATTATACGACCAACATTAATACTGAGATGAATTACTGGCCGGCGGAAATAACCAATCTTCCGGAATGCTTCCTGCCATTGTCCGATTTCATCGGCCGCCTGGCTGTCAATGGCGCACAAACGGCCAAAGTTAACTATGGCATCAATCGCGGATGGCTGGCCCACCATAACTCGGACGTCTGGGCACAAACCGCTCCGACCGGAGGCTATGATTCCGATCCGAAAGGCGCACCTCGATGGTCGTGCTGGCCAATGGCAGGCGTATGGCTCTGTCAGCATCTATGGGAACACTATGCCTTCGGCGGCGATAAAAAATACTTGTCCAAAACGGCTTATCCCCTGATGAAAGGCGCAGCCGAATTCCTGCTGCAATGGCTGCAAAAAGATCCGGAAACAGGCTACTGGATTACCAACCCATCCACTTCACCCGAGAATCGCTTCCGCTATATCGACAAGGAAGGAAAGAAACAGAACGGAGAGATCAGCCGTTCATCCGGTATGGATCTCGGTCTGGCATGGGACTTACTGACCAACTGCATCGAAGCAAGTACGGTGCTGGATACGGACAAAGCATTTCGCCAGCAGTGCATGGATGTACGCGCCAACCTGCAACCGTTCCGCATCGGTTCAAAAGGACAACTACTCGAATGGGATAAAGAGTTTGAAGAGACAGACCCTAACCATCGCCATGTATCCCATCTGTTCGCCCTGCACCCCGGACGACAGATTATCCCCGAACAGCAGCCGGAACTGGCAGCCGCCTGCCAACGGACACTCGAAATCCGCGGAGACGGCGGCACAGGCTGGGCTATGGCATGGAAAATTAACTTCTGGGCACGTCTGCGCGACGGTAATCATGCTTTCGGGATGCTGAAAAACGGATTGAGATACGTAGATGCCACCCAAGTCAGCGTCCGTGGAGGGGGTACATACGCCAATCTCTTCGATGCCCATCCCCCTTTCCAGATTGACGGAAACTTCGGAGGAACGGCAGGCATTACGGAAATGCTGCTGCAAAGCCATGCGGGATACATACACCTGCTACCTGCCCTGCCGGACAACTGGCAAAGCGGAAGTATCAAAGGCGTCCGCGCCAGAGGCGGATTCACCATCGACATGGAATGGAAAGAAAGCAGGATTACCCGGCTGTCCGTTACTTCCCATTCGGGAGGAACCTGCCGGATACGCGAAGCGACCTCACCCCACGAAGAAGTGATTGAAACGGAAAAGGGAAAGACGTATCAAGTGAAATAAAAAAAGACTGCTTATCAAGTTTAATAAAAGAGAGAACAATCATGAGAAACTATTATCAAACCATAACGATTGCCTGCTGCATGGCAATGAGTGCTTCTCCCCTCGCTATATGGGCGCAGAGTGGCGACGAACAAGGGCTCGAAATCCCCCGCAACCTGCAATTGCAACAAGACAAAGACGAGCTTCGCAAAGCCTACGACGGTTGGTGGACAGCCTCTCAAAAGAATAAGGAGCAACGAATGTCGTGGTATAACGAAGCCAAATTCGGTTGCTTCATCCATTGGGGCCCTTACTCCGTACCCGCGGGTCTTTGGAAAAACAAGATGCAGAGCGGCTATACCGAACACCTGATGCGAAAAGCCCGCATCCCCCTGGAAGAGTACAAAAAAGAACTGATACTTCCTTTCAATCCTACTGAATTTGATGCCGAGGAGTGGATGCGCCATGCATCGGAAGCAGGCATGAGATATTTCGTCATTACTGCCAAGCATCACGACGGATTCGCCATGTATCCATCCGATGCTTATCCCTACGATATTCGCCTTTCCAAATTTCAGAAAGATCCGATGGAAGCATTGAGCAGAGCCGCTAAGAAATATGGCATCAAGTTCGGTTTCTATTATTCGCACGCTTTTGACTGGGAACACCCGGACGCTCCGGGAAACGATTGGGATTATCCCACGAATCCCGGTGGAGATAAACTTGTGGGCGGCAAGAACTGGTGGCTGGAACGTAAAGACTTTCTCGCTAATGCCGAGAAATATGTAAACGAGAAATCCATTCCGCAAATACAGGAACTTATCAGAAAGTACGACCCCGACATCTTATGGTTCGATACTCCGCAGAAGCTTCCGCTCTATCTCAATATCCGCATACTGGAAGCTATCCGCCAAGCGGACCCACAAAACAAAATCGTCGTAAACGGACGACTAGCACGTTTTGGCTCTAATAATATAGGTGATTACCGCAATACGGGCGACCGTTCCGCCTTCTTTTTCCCCACCGAAGGGGCATGGGAATCTATTCCCACTACCAACGAGTCTTATGGATACAGCGTAGTGGATACAGTGCGCAAACCTGTTTCATTCTTTGTACAATTATTACCCAGCGCCACTTCGAAAGGGGGTAATATACTGATGAACGTAGGTCCGATGGGCAATGGCCGATGGGACAAGAGAGACATCGAAGTGTTTCAGGGCATAGGACAGTGGTTGAAGGTGAACGGAGAAAGTATCTATGGAGCACAACGCACCAATCTGCCTATACAGCCGTGGGGCGTAACGACACTGAAAGGAGATACGCTGTATGCACACGTATTTCATTGGCCAGCCGATGGAAAACTGATTATCGGCGGACTCCGTTCCGACATCGGAAAAGGATGGCTCGTTGCCGACAAGAAGGCGGCGATAAGATTCAAGCGCTTAAACGCGGATGATTACGAACTGACCTTGCCCGCCAATGCGCCGGACAGCATGAATTCCGTCATCGCACTGGTACTGAACAACCGGAAAGTGCCGAATCCCATCCGTCTTATCGACCACAAACAGAGCAATACGCTCTATACATTCGATTCCGAACTGCAAGGGCGTGGATTGGGATACGGTGACGGCAAACCGAACCGCAACTACGTTACCAAATGGAAAAATACGAATCAGTGGATGAAATGGAACTTACGGTCAAGCGCACCTGTCGAATATACTGTTTATCTGGACTACAACACGCAGGGAAAGAATGATACGGGAACAGTCGTGGTAGAGATAGCCGGACAGAAACTGGAAGCGAACTACTCCACTTATCCCGAACAGAAAGGGACCAACAGTCTACGTCTGGGAAAAGTGAAGCTGCCGAAAGGTAGTTTTGAATGCAGCCTGAAAGGAAAACAATACCAGGGAAGCCAATACATGACTCCTATTGCCGTACGGCTTGAAAAAGAGTAAGCATGGCAGTAATCTCTGTATCGCAATAACTTCGAAATAGCAAATACATTGAATAACGCTAACAAATAGTATACATATATGAAATTGAAATTATCCACCGTAACCATAAAGTTGAAGCTCCCCATAGCAGCTTTATTGCTCGGAGCCGGCCTCACGGCCTGTACTCCGCAACCGGATTCAAACATAGTGGAAGACAACATGGAGTTTGCACAGCAACAACTCCGATGCGCTTTTGATGAAATAGACTACGCCGTAGCCAACGAATCACCCGAAAGCCGTGCGCAACGCGAAAAGAACGGATGGGGGCCACTCACCAATCCCCGGAATACGGAACCGGACGGGACGCTTCACCTCGTCCCGTCCAAAGACTGGACCAGCGGATTCTTCCCCGGCGAGCTCTGGTTTCTCTATGAGTATACCCAGAATAATTTCTGGAAAAAGAAGGCGCAGCAACATACCGATATCCTGGAACAGGAAAAGATGAACGGCGGCACTCACGACATGGGCTTCAAGATGTATTGCAGCTTTGGAAACGGTTATCGCCTGACGCAAGACGAACGCTACAAAGAAATTCTGTTGCAATCGGCACGCACACTTTCCACCCGGTTCAAACCCAAAGCCGGCATTATCCGCTCTTGGGACCATAACAAGGATAAATGGCAATGCCCGGTCATCATTGATAATATGATGAACCTTGAGTTGCTGTTTTGGGCTACCAAAGAAAGTAAGGATTCCACCTATTATAATATAGCGGTAAGCCACGCACGGACTACGATGAAAAATCATTTCCGTGCAGACTATAGTTGCTATCATGTGATAGACTACGACACCATCACCGGACAAGTACTGAAAAAGAACACACATCAGGGACTTGCGCACGAATCGGCTTGGGCACGCGGTCAGGCATGGGCACTGTATGGCTATACGATGTGTTACAGGGAAACCAAGTTACCGGAATTCCTCGAACAGGCTAAAAAGGTGGAACAATACCTCTTCACCCACAAAAATATGCCCGAAGACCTGATCCCTTACTGGGACTTCGACGCTCCCGGCATTCCCAACGAGCCGCGTGACGCCTCAGCAGCCACAGTGATCGCTTCCGCACTCTACGAACTGTCGCAATATGACCGCAAAAACAGCGAACGCTACAAGAAAAACGCCGACAGGATAGTAGAGAACCTGACGAACAGTTATCGCACTACGCTGAACAAAGACAACGGTTTCCTGCTACTCCACAGCACAGGAACCAAACCTACCAACGTAGAAGTGGACGTACCCATCGTATATGCCGACTATTACTTTATAGAAGCATTACTACGCAAGGATAAACTGGAGAAAACCGGCAAACTTTTCTAAAAACGAGAAAGAAATGAAACGACTGATTTATACGTTATGCCTTATTATAGGCTGCGCCACCCTATCCGAAGCTAAAGTCCTCACCGGGCATAAAACCCGGCTAACCGACAACTGGCTGTATCTGCGGGGAGACATCGGCAATATCTGGGAAGCAGTGCGTCCCGCCGCTCCCGGCAGTTCGGAATGCGTTCCCCTATGGACGCCTGTCACCCTGCCCCATTGCTTCAATGCCACAGATGCCGTAGACCCGGACATGAATTACTACCAGGGCCCCGGGTGGTATAAAACACTGCTCGACATACAAAATCCCTATCCCAACGGACGAATCCTGCTCGACTTTGAAGGAGCGGGACAAAAGACCGAAGTATACATCTACACGACACGGGTCGCTTCCCATATCGGCGGATACGATGAATGGACGGCAGATATCACCGAAGCGGTGCAAGCATTCGTCTCCACTCCCGAATGTGTTCAACGTTTTGGCGGTAAAGTTCCCCTATCCATCCGTTGCGACAACAGCCGGGATGCGGAAATGATTCCTTCCGACTTATCGGATTTCAACGTTTATGGCGGACTATACCGCTACCTCAACCTGGCGTATGTCCCCGAAGTTTCCATAGATCGTGTACAAATAGATGCCGTATTAGACAAAAACCTGAAAAAGGCAACACTTGCCGTTCAAGCTTTTTTCTATAATCCGTCGGATATCAGGAAAACAACTGCGCATATCATCGTCAAATCTCCTTCAGGCAAGATAATACTGAATGAAGAAAAAGAAGTGATGCCGCTTGGAAAAGCTTCCCTGCTGACGGCAAATATTCAGAAGCCGGAATTATGGTCGGACGAGGATCCTGCTCTTTACACCTGCGAAATTACCCTGCACCACAACGGACAGGAGCAGAAAGCCATCGAGCGATTCGGATTCCGCCATTTTGAATTTGTGGAAAAAGGACCATTCCGCCTCAACGGTTCCCGCCTTTTGCTGCGCGGTACACACCGCCACGAAGACCATGCGGGCGTAGGCGCAGCTATGACAGAAGAACAAATGCGGGCGGAAATGACGCTCATGAAAGAAATGGGAGTGAATTTTATCCGGCTGGGACATTACCAACAGTCGGACATTATTCTTTCTCTTTGCGATGAACTGGGCATTCTTGTATGGGAAGAGATTCCCTGGTGCCGCGGCGGTCTGGGTGGCGAGCAGTATCAGGCACAAGCCAAACGAATGTTGACGAACATGATTCATACGCATTATAATCATCCCGCCGTCATCATCTGGGGATTAGGTAATGAAAACGACTGGCCGAACGACTTCCCGGAATTCGACAAGGGAAAGATACGTAGTTTTATGAAGGAACTCCATGAATTGGCGCATCAATCGGACGATAGCCGGGTGACCGCTATCCGCCGTTGCGACTTCTGTAAAGATATCGTAGATGTTTATTCTCCTTCTATCTGGGCGGGGTGGTACAGAGGCATCTTCACCGATTATAAAAATGCTTCATTCCATGAGATGCAGCAGGTGAAACATTTCTTCCATGCCGAATGGGGAGGCGACTGCCATGCCCGCCGCCATGCGGAGGACCCGTTCATCAATTTGGATAAGATTGAAGCGGGCAAGGGAGCAGACGAACGCGCGGGAGATGCTTCGCTTTACGGTGGAAACGCACGCGCTTCCAAAGACGGCGACTGGTCGGAAAGTTACATGGTGCGCCTCATCGACTGGCATCTGAAAGAACAGGAAACGATGGATTGGCTGACAGGGGCGGCATATTGGCCGTTCAAGGACTTCTCTACTCCGGTACGTCCGGAGAATCCTGTGCCTTATGTCAATCAAAAAGGAGTAGTGGAAAGAGATCTCACACCGAAGGAGACTTACTATGTATTCCAATCATACTGGGCGAAAAAGCCTATGATACATATCTATGGGCATACATGGCCGATTCGATGGGGCAAACCGGAAGAAATGAAAGAGATATTAGTCTACTCTAACTGTCCGCAAGTGGAGTTGATTGTCAACGGAGTGCCGCAAGGAATAAAGAAGCGTAACAGTCAGGACTATCCGGCGGCAGGTCTACACTGGAACTGCAAGTTACAGGCAGGAGAGAATACAGTCATCGCCCTTTCCAAAGGGAAAGCAGTCGTGGCAGACACGCTCCGGTTTGTATACGAAACCCGCACATGGGGTAAGCCTGCGCAACTGCAAGCGAAAGTCACTCATTGCGGCGGAGAAAGTTCAGGCGATATATCAATGGTGGAAGTCCAGCTGACAGACGCTAAAGGCGTACCCTGTCTGGATGCCGTAAACTATATAGAATTCGGACTGGCAGGAGACGGGCAATTAATCGAGAACCAGGGGACTTCTACCGGTTCACGAAAGGTACAGGCCTACAATGGTCGCGCAGCCATCCGTGTAGATAAAAGGAAAGGAGAATCGGTAGTATCCGTGCGGTGTGATATCCCGGAAGTTAAAACGGTGTTTGTCAGGCTATAAAGTTTAACAAGTATATCTGTTATTTTTAAAAATACACTATCTTTGCGTATACCGTATAGCTAAAAAATATTCCGTTAAATTTCTCTTTTATGAAAACATTGAAAGCTGTCTACCTAGTAACTGTCATTACCGGCTTGTTGACCGGTTTATCCTTGTCATCTTCCGCATCCGCCCAAGATATCTCAGGAACCTGGCACGGAAAACTAACTGTTCCCACCGGTTCGCTGACCCTTGTATTCCATATCAATCAGACAGGAGAAGGCACTTACATAACGACACTCGACAGCCCCGACCAGGGGGCTAACGGAATAAAGACGCAAACCACTTCGTTCAAAGATTCCATATTGACTGTGCAGACACCTGTTATCCACGCTTCTTACAAAGGAAAGCTGAGCAACGACCGTAGTATTAGCGGAACATTCACACAAGGCATTCCTTTGCCGTTGAATCTGGAAAAAGGAGAAGCAAGCCGCTCCAAACGCCCGCAGGAACCTCAGCCGCCTTTCTCTTACAAAAGCGAAGAAGTCACGGTAAGAAACGAACAGGACGGAATCAATCTCGCGGGAACATTCACTCTTCCCGAAAAAGGAACAAAATTTCCGGCGGTAGTCATGGTGACAGGAAGCGGTGCGCAGAACCGGGATGAGGAGATTATGGGACACAAGCCTTTCCTTGTCATCGCCGACTATCTGACG
>CAMTFK010000048.1 GCA_947071285.1 uncultured Bacteroides sp.
ATAGCCGCACCTACCAATGCGATCCAGCCACCGACGGAGTGAACCACCGTAGATCCTGCGAAATCGTGGAACGTGGTGCCGAACTGTTTCATCATGAACGAACCTTCTTCACCGTTCATCAGCCATCCGCCACCCCAGGTCCAGTGACCGGATACAGGGTAAATCAGTACGCTGATGAAGATGGTGTAAACCAGATACATGGAGAACTTGGTGCGTTCCGCCATGGCTCCTGATACGATGGTGGCTGCCGTGGCGCAAAATACGGTTTGGAACACCAGAAACCCTTCTGTGGGTAGTCCGCCGCCATCATAGAACGAGAGGTCGAAGAAGTGGGGCATTCCCACGAAACCGCCTACGCCGAACATCAGTCCGAAACCGATGAACCAGTAGAGAAGGGAACCGAACATGAAGTCTACGAAATTCTTCATCAGAATGTTGGCGGTGTTCTTCACCCGGGTGAATCCGGCTTCCACCAGTGCGAAACCCGGTTGCATGAAGAATACCAGCATGGCGGCAAGAAGCATCCATACGGTGTTAAGTCCGTTTACCAGTTCTCCTAAAGTGTCGGGAGCGGCTTCTTCTGCGGATACCTGCTCTGTAACGGCTGTTACTGCGGTTGATAGGCTGTCCGCTGTAGCGGCATCCTGTGCGAAAGTTTCTGTTGCCATGCAGGTTGCCATAAGGACAGCAAAGGCTATCCACAGCTTGGCAATGCTGCGTTTACTATATTTATCCATAAGTTTCTTTGCTTTTTTGTTGTACTTGTATTCTTTGTCTTTAAGTGTGGTTTGATGCTGCCTGCTTATCTTTCCTGCTCGGCATTATAGAGGGCGATGTCACCCCTTTCGGCAGTACGGATACGGACGGCGTCTTCAATGGGGATGACGAAGATACGTCCGTCGCCGATTTCTCCGGTTTGTGCGGACTTGATGATGGCTTGCACGGTCTTCTCCGCATTCCTGTCGCGCACCACAATGGAGACCAGAATGCGTTCAATGGAACTGGTGTCGTACATTACACCGCGATAGATACGTGCCTGGCGCGATTTTCCTATACCTCTTACGTCGTAGTAGGAGAACCATTCGATGTCTGCTTCGAGCAATGCGTCCTTCACATCCTCGAATTTGGTCTTACGGATAATTGCTTCAATCTTTTTCATACCTTAAACATTTTGTGGTTTTAACTTCTTTAGTTGACAAGGTTTTCTCATTCTTCCCTATTTCTCTCTTTAAAAACTAACTCCCACTGCGAAGTAAGCTCCCTGTGTATGGGGATTGAATGTCAACTGCGCGAAAGTGGGCAGTGAGAAGGAATTGCTGAATTTAATCTCTTTTTCAGCTTTCAGTGTGAGGTTGGTAACGTTGAATTTGTCTGCATATGCACCTTCCCACGGGGTGAAACCTACTTCTGCCGACCAGTCCAGACCGCCCAGTTTGAAAGGGGCACTGATGCCTACATAAGTGGAATAGGCTCTGTCACCGTTCTCTTTCATGTAGTCGTCTCCGGCAAAATAAGTGTTCCAGCTTAGTGCCAAAGGGCCGAAGTCGTATCCCAGAGTCGCTTCAAAGATATGTGCCGTGCTGTGTGCACCATACTTGAAGTAATCTCCCGTATATCCACCGTCTTCTTTGTGATAGGAGAACCAATAATCGGTGACTGCTACACTGAAACCGCCTATGCTGTAGTCCAGTGTGAGATCAATTTCCCTGGCATCGTCTTTGTCGATTCCTACCGAACCCCATGCCGTCAGTGACAGGCCTTTATATCCTACCGACATGCTGGGTTGAATGCTTACTCCGCCGCAGTCCGTGCCACGCCAGAGGTAGCCACTTACCAGATCGGCACCGACTGATGCTTCCACTTTGTCCTGTGCCTTTGCCGTGAAGGGCAAGGCTGCTGATAATAATGCGATTGCTATTGCCTTCAATTTTACGTTTTTTGTATTCATATCCTTTTACCTTTTTAAATTTAGAAAAATTGCGGATGATCAGTCCGGTGATATAGTGTAGCGCTTTAACTATTCGCTTAAATCAGCCATTTCCTGATTCTTTTCATTGCCTCCGTGCAATCTTCGTGATTGCCGAAAGCCGTCAGCCGGATGTAACCCTCTCCGCTGGGACCGAAACCTATGCCGGGTGTTCCCACCACATTGGCTTCATACAACATTTGTTCAAAGAATCGCCAGGAACCGACTCCGTTCGGTGTTTTCAACCAGATGTAAGGGGCATTTACGCCGCCGTACACTTTCAGTCCGGCTGCTTCCAGACCTTCTTTCATCGTCCGGGCATTGTTCATATAGTAATCAATGTTTTCCTTTATCTGTCGTTTGCCCTCCGGGGTGTATATGGCTTCGGCAGCCCGTTGGGTGATGTAGCTGGTGCCGTTGAACTTGGTGCATTGGCGGCGGTTCCACAGGCGGTTCAGTGCAATGCGTTCGCCGGTCAGTGTGGCGGCTGTCAGCTCTTTCGGAACCACGGTATATCCGCAACGTACTCCGGTGAATCCGGCTGTTTTTGAGAAGCTGCGGAACTCGATGGCACATTTTTTAGCCCCTTTTATTTCGTAGATGGAGTGGGGTACGTCCTCTTCTTGTATAAATGCCTCGTATGCTGCATCAAACAGGATGAGGGTATCATTGGTAAGTGCATAGTCCACCCATTTCTTTAGCTGCGCCTTGGTCAGCGTGGTTCCCGTCGGGTTGTTTGGGTAACAGAGATAAACGATGTCGATGCGCTTGTCCGGTATTTCGGGGACAAAGTTGTTTTCGGCGATGCAGGGCATGTAAGTTACGTTGCTCCAATTGCCGCCCTCTTCCAACACTCCGGCGCGACCGCACATTACATTGCTGTCTATGTATACCGGGTAGATGGGATCAGTCACTCCCACGCTGTTGTCATGGCGGAGGATGTCTCCGATGTTACCCGTATCGCTCTTGGCTCCGTCATTGACGAATACTTCCGTAGGGCTGAAATGAATGCCTCTCGGGGCGTAATCGTGCTTGATGATGGCCTCAATCAGAAAATCGTATCCCTGTTCGGGCCCGTATCCGCGGAAAGTTTTCCCGTTTGCCATCTCGTCCACTGCCTTGTGCATCGCCTCGATGCAGGCCGGTGGCAGTGGCCGGGTAACGTCGCCGATACCCAGACGGATGACATCTTGCTTGGGGTGTGTTATCCTGAAAGTATTCACCTTTTTAGCTATGTCTGAAAATAAATAACTTCCCGGTAATTTCAAAAAATGTTCGTTTACTAATGCCATTTGATTTAGTGATTAGGGGTTAGTGATTAGTGATTAGTAGGGGGGAGATTAGGGGTTAGTGATTAGTGATTAGTAGAGGAAGATTAGTGATTAATTCCATGAAGCCCATTGCGCAGCCCACTAATCACTAATCACTAACCCCTAATCACTACTCACCGCTTCTCCATCGAACACCCTGACCGCTCCTCCGGTCATCATTACGTGCCCGTTTTTTTCGTCCCATTCGATGGTGAGAGTGCCTCCATCCATGATGATATCTGATGTTCTTCCGGCTCTTCCTGTGAGGGCGGCTGCTACGGCGGTGGCACAAGCTCCTGTTCCGCAGGCTTGGGTGATACCCGAACCTCTTTCCCATACCCGCATCCGGATTTTGCCGTCTTCAAGTATCTGGGCGAATTCTACGTTGATTCGCCCGGGGAATAACGGGTGGTTTTCCAATTTCGGACCGATGTTTTCGAGGTCTATTTCCTTTATATCATCTACGAAGATTACCAGATGGGGATTTCCCATTGATACGGTGGTTCCGGTGAATGGCTGTCCATTGGCTTCTATGGTTTGTTCCTGCATGTCGGTAGGGGTGCCCATGTCCACGGTGACAGTATTCACTTTTCCGTCTTCTACGTGAAGTTTCAGTACTTTGATGCCCGAAAGAGTATCGAGGGTGACTGCTGTCTTTGAGGTCAGTCCATATTCATATAGGTATTTGCCAATGCAACGGCTGGCGTTGCCACACATTTTGGCTTCGGAGCCATCCGCATTGAAGATGCGCATACTGAAATCAGCTTTGTCCGAACTGCCGATAAGTACCAGACCGTCACTCCCAATTCCTGTGTGCGGGGTGCTCCATGCAACCGAAAGTTTTTCAGGACTTTCGATGGGGTATTTCGTGGTGTCTACATAGATGTAGTCGTTACCCGCTCCGTGCATCTTGGTGAATTTAATCATTCTTGTCATTTTGTACTCTGTTGGTGAATTAATGTTTTCTTTTGTTTTAATCACAATGCAAAGATACGACATTTTGATTGTTATTTAATAAAAACAATACCTTATTTCTATTTTAGGAGTGCAATCTTTCAGTCGCTGCAAATATACACTATTCAAGTTTCAATTTAAAAGTTTGCAGGGGGGATATTTAGTGGATTTGTTATTTATGGAATTATTTCCGCATATTCATTCTGTGTGAAAAAGGAGGTGAATGCTTGGTTTTTGCAGAAAAGTGAAGTTTATGGAATGAAAAAACCGTTTCATAAATGACATTATGAAACAGTTTTGTTGTTTTTGGTAACTAAATGTATTTCGGGAAATGCCTTGCTACTGCCTTTAAAAAAGTTATTTCTTTTTCAGTATCTCCTGCAACAATACAGGTTCATTGGTGGTGATAAAGTCCACACCTTCACCGATGAGCCATTCCATGTCTTTGGCATCGTTCACTGTCCAGGCATTCACTTTCATGCCGAGGTCGTGACATTCTTTAATCCATTCGGGGTGTTTCTTGAATACGCTGAGGTGATAGTCGGGGCCGGCGCATCCCCATTCTTTCAATTCTTTCGGGCTGAGGTCGCCTTCCAGATAGTAGATGGGAGTACCTTTCGGGGCGAGACGGATGAACTCTTTGCAGGCGTGGCGGGAGAAGGTGATATACTCAGTGCGGTCTGCCAAGCCCATTTTCTTTATCATTTTCACGATTTGTTCTACGGCTCGGGTTTCCTGTTCGGGGGTTTTATGTGCTTTAAGCTCCAAGATAAGGCGGGTTTTCAGTTGCTTGGCCTTATCGAGGTATTGCTTTAGGGTAGGGAGATTCTCACCATTATCGAGAATGATGGAAGTACACTCTTTCTCGGTGGATGTTTCCATGCGGACACCTTTGAAGACACCGTCATGGTCTACGATGAGTTTATTGTCAGCAGTGAGCCATACGTCGAACTCGGAACCGTAACAATTGATGGAATCGGCTTTCACCAGGGCGGCAATACTGTTCTGGGCGGAGCCATCTGTTTTCCAGAAGCCACGGTGAGCGATAACTTGGGTATTTTGTGCCTGCACAGTGCCATATGCGGCAATGGACAGGGCAGAGGCGAATAAAAGTTTTTTCAGATTCATAGGTGTTTGATTTTAAATTCGCCGCAAGTTACGAAATAATCCTATATATGATGTTTCATTTATATGATAATTAACGCCGTATACGCCGTCTGCGACGATGGTGGCGTTTCTTCTGTTTATAGATACTGATCCGTTTCCATACAATCCAGACAAAGAGTGCACCGAAGACGGCAAAGATGAGGAGTACGATGCCGGTGTTCAGATTATCGCCTTTAACGCGGCTCCACATTTCGAGAACGAGTTCCGTGCGGTCGCCAAAGTCGCGAATCATGGCACAGCGCTCTACTACTTTACGGTCGGGGTACTGGATAGGATTGATTTGAATGCTGTCTGCTCCGGGGCCGAAAAAATAGCTGAGGTCAGAGAACTGTTCAAGAGTCGTATCAATCTTTGCCTCCATGATTTCGGCGGTTGCTACGGCGCTGACGTAACCGATGGCGTCCATGTTGCGCAGGGCGATGTCCGGCTGGCAAAGGTAGTTGATGAAGTAGCTGGCGGCTTTCACGTTGCGGGCATACTTGGGGATGGCCCAGCCATCGTACCAAATGTTGCTGCCTTCACGGGGAACCGTATAGTCGAGGCTGACACCCACGGCTTCGGCTTCTTCGATGGCCCAGACGGCATCACCGCTCCATGTGAGGTTGAGCCATGCCTTGTTCTTGGTCATCATCTCTTTGCCGAAGTCGGCTTCCCAACCGGCAATATTGGGTTTCATGGATTTCAGATATTGCTCTGCCAGGGCGATAGCTTCGGGGGAGTTGTCGTTCATCAGTTGTTCTACGGTGATGGTGCTGTCGGCAAGCTGGCGGGCATGGGCGTAGATGATGGCAGTGCCATAAGCGTCGCGATAGCTGTCCTTCATCAGAATTTTGCCACGGTTGACGGCATCCCAAAGGCATCCCCAGGTGCTGACTTCTTCGAGAGTTTTGAATTTCTTGTTGTAGAGAATGCCGGCGGTACCCCACATATAGGGAACAACGTAGTCGTTGGTGTGGCGGCCGGGCTGGCTGATTTTCTCCAATTCTTTACGGATGTAAGGAGAGATATTGGGGATGTAATCCGGGGTCTTACCAAAGTCGCGGTTGATGGGGAGAAGGAGGTCTTTCTTCAACATGCGCTCAATGATGTATTCCGAGGGGCATATGAGGTCGAAGTCTTCCTGGCCACGCTCGATTTTGGTGAGCATGATTTCATTGATATCGAATACTTGGTAGATGATGCGGATATCTTCGCCTGTTTGTTCTTTGTACCAGGCGGGGAATTCGGCAAGGACGTTTTCGTCGATGTAGTCGGCCCAGTTGTAGACTTTGAGAACACGGCTGCGCTTCTCGCCGGAACTGGTGCAAGAAGCGAGAAGAAGGATGCAGAGGAGGAGGGATATGTATTTCTTCATTATTTATAGGTGAATGAATTATTTACTATTAATTATTAACTATTAATTATAAATGGGCTGCGCAATTATACCGCATGGTAATTTATAATTAATAATTGATAATTTATAATTGCGAAGCTCTGCTTCGCTTTATTCTTTCTTTGAACGTTCCGCTCTCTTGTTTATCACAATCAGCAATACTAACACCGTTATGAAGATGATGGTTGACAACGGGCGCAATTCCGGAGTCAATCCTCCCTTGCGTGCATCGGCGTAGATATAGGTGGAAAGCGTTTCCAGGCCTTCGTTTCCGATGGTGAAGATGGTCACAGCAAAATCATCAATGGAAAGGGTGAAAGCGAGGATGAACCCGCTTATCATTCCCGGCAGAATCTCCGGAAAGATGACCTTGCGCAATGCCTGGAAAGGCGTAGCACCCAGGTCGAGGGCGGCTTCGTAAACGTTCTGGTTCATTTTTTTCAGGCGTGGCATGACGCTGAGCACTACATACGGGGTACAGAAAGTGATATGTGCCAGTACCACCGTTGTGAATCCCTGCGAGATGCCGAAGCTGACAAACAACAGGAACAGCGACACACCTGTAATGATGTCTGCATTCATCATCGGTATGGCATTGGTGAAGTTCATCACCTGGCGGGCACGGGAGCGCAGGTTGAAGATGCCGATGGCCGCCAGACTGCCCAGTAAAGTTGATGCCGTGGCTGCAATCAGCGCGATGGCAAACGTGTTCCAGATGGCATTCATCAGTGAGTGATGCATGCCGCCAGTGAAGAGAGAACTATATAATTTGGTGGAGAACCCGGTCCAGTTGCCCAACACCTTGGCTTCGGTGAAGGAGAAAATCATAATAATCAGGATGGGCGAATAGAGCAGCGCCAGTAGCAACCACAAATATCCCTTGGCAAGTATACGTGTCATCATATCACACCTCCGCTTTCATTTTGAGCACTGTCGTCTTCGTTCGTAAACAAGGCGGTGACGCCAATCAGCAGCAGCATGATGAGCGACAGGGCAGCGCCGTAGTTCCACATTCCGTTATAAATGCTTTCCTGCACGGTGGTACCGAACAGCTTGATATTGTTCATCGTCAGCAACTCTGCGATGGCAAAGGTGGAGACGGTGGGCATGAAAACCATCACCACACCACTCATGATGCCCGGCATGGAAAGAGGCAGAATCACCTTCCGGAACACTTGCAGAGGCGTAGCACCCAAGTCCTGGGCAGCTTCTATCAGACTGCCGTCCATCTTCTGCAACGTGTTGTAGATGGGGTATATCATGAACGGCAGAAAGTTGTAGACCATACCGAACACCAGTGCACCTTCGCCCAACGGCAGGTTGAGGAAGTCGAACAGCGCCACGGTGGCAAGTGTGCGTATCAGGATGTTCACCCACATAGGCAGGATGAACAGTACGACCATAGTCTGGGAAGTGTTGAAGCGTTTCTGGCTCAGGATATAGGCTGCGGGATAACCCAGAATGAAGCATGCCAGCGTAGTGATGACGGCTATCCCGATGGAGTAAACAAATGTGTTGATGGCTTCGGGGTGCACCATGAACTTGCGGAAGTTGGCGAATGTGAACGCACCTTCGGCGTCCGTGAAAGCATAGAGCACGATGAGCAACAAGGGCATCACCACGAAGATGACGAGAAACAGAGCGTAGGGAACAGTCCAGTTCCGGCGGCGCATGAAGAAGCGGGATATATTACTGAGCACTTCCTTTCTTATTAGTGGGTTCAACAATAGCAGAGGGTTTCATCACCCGGATGTTCTGCGGAGCGATGGTGATGCCGACGCGGTCGCCGTCGTCCCAGACGTCGTTGGTATCGACAAAGATATCTTCGTCCCAGTCCGTAAACACGGTGAGATGGTAATGGTTGCCTTTGTAGAGGATGAATTTCACTTCACCCGTCAGATGGCCGTCTTCTTCGTTGTCTTCGAGGATGACGTTCTGGAAATCAATCTCCACCTGTACGTCGCTGCCCGGCTCGATGCCTTGCACTTCGGCACACTCAAAGGTATAGCCGAGGAACTCGACGTGCTGTTCGTCAATCAGTCGTCCGGCGAAAGTGTTGCAAGTGCGTTCCTTCTTCATGACGTGGATGTCGAAAGGCTTCACAAGCAGGCCTACTTCGCGTCCGGCTTCAAAACTGTGGTAATCCTGCACCATGAATTCGTAACCTTCGTTGGTCTGCACCATCATTTCGTAGTGCACGCCTTTGAAGATGCAGGAGGTGACGGTGCCTGTCAGTTGGGCGGCGGCAGAGGGCTCGAAGATATAGATGTCTTCGGGGCGGAGGACGACGTCCACAGGAGTGTTGACGCCGAAGCCCTTGTCCACACATTCAAATTCGTGTCCGGCAAAGGAGACTGACTTATCCTGGAGCATGAGTCCGTTCAGTATGTTACTTTCACCAATGAAGTCGGCAACGAAAGAGTTGATGGGTTCGTTGTAAATGTCGGTCGGGGTGCCTATTTGCTGGATGCGGCCTTCGCTCATCACGACGATGGTGTCGCTCAAGGTGAGGGCTTCTTCCTGGTCGTGGGTGACGTAGATGAAGGTGATGCCGAGTTTCTGGTGCATCTCTTTCAGTTCCATCTGCATGTCCTTGCGCATTTTCAGGTCGAGGGCGGCGAGGGGTTCGTCCAGTAGCAACACTTCCGGCTCATTGACGATGGCGCGGGCGATGGCTACGCGTTGCTGTTGTCCGCCGGAAAGGGAGTCGACGTCACGGTCTTCGTAATCCGTCATGCCTACCATGCGGAGGGCCTGTTTCACCTTCTTGCCGATGGTGGCTTCGGGCATTTTCTTGAGTTTCAGTCCGAAGGCGATGTTGTTGTACACATTCAGATGGGGGAAGAGGGCATACTTCTGAAAGACGGTGTTCACCGGGCGCTGGTGCGGCGGTGTTTGGGTGATGTCGCGTCCGCCGATAGTGATGATGCCTTCCGAGGCGGTCTGGAAACCGGCTATCAGGCGAAGCAAGGTAGTCTTGCCACAGCCGGAGGGTCCCAGGATAGTTACAAATTCGCCCTTACGGACAGAGAGGTTCACATCATTCAGCACGGCCTTGTCTCCGAAGAATTTCGATACGTGCTCCACACCGATGATGCAGTCAGACTTTTGCATAAGCGTTATTAAGTTTAACCCAAAAACGAATTGAACGAATTCTGCTTTTTCGAAAAAAGCGGGGCAAAGGTAGGGAATAAATCGGGAATATGAAAGAGGAGATACATCGTAAATAATGCAACGGAATATTTTGTTTCGGAAAACATTGTTATCTTTGAAGAAGATAAGCTGCATCTCAGCATAACTTTTTCATGCAAGCATGAAAGTTCTGTGTTCGATTTGCATTATCTTTGTAGCATTAATGAGTACTATTATGGTATAAGGAGACAAGAATATGGGCAACAGGATTTATCCCATCGGGATACAGAACTTCGAGAAAATTCGCAAAGAAGGGTACGTTTATGTGGATAAAACCGCATTGATGTATAAGTTGGTGAAGAGCGGTAGTTACTACTTCCTTTCCCGCCCCCGCCGTTTTGGGAAGAGCTTGCTTATTTCCACGCTCGAAGCCTATTTTGAAGCAAAACGGGACTTATTTGAAGGTCTGGCGGTGGAAACTCTGGAAAAAGACTGGGTGAAACGCCCTGTGTTGCATCTGGACTTGAATATTGGGAAATATGATACACCGGATAGTCTGGACAAGATACTGGACAGCAACTTGTCAAAGTGGGAAGAGCTTTATGGAACCGGTGTTGCTGAGAGTACCCTTGCCCTGCGCTTTGCAGGAGTTGTGGGACGAGCCTATGAGCAAAGCGGCGAGCGTGTAGCCATTCTCATCGACGAATATGACAAACCCTTGCTCCAAGCTATCGGCAATGAGGAACTGCAACGAGAATTCCGCAACACTCTGAAACCTTTCTATGGCGTACTGAAAACCATGGACGGCTGCATCAAGTTTGCCCTGCTGACGGGAGTGACCAAGTTCGGCAAAGTCAGTGTGTTCAGTGACCTGAACAATCTGAATGACATCTCTATGGACGAGCCGTTTATTTCCATCTGTGGAATCACCGAGAAAGAGATCCATCTTAATTTTGAAGAAGACCTGCACGAATTGGCAGCCGCGCAGAAAATGACGTATCAGGAAGTATGCAATGAGCTGAAAGAATGCTATGACGGTTATCACTTTACGGAAAACACTGACGGTATTTACAATCCTTTCAGTCTGTTGAATACATTCTTTAAGATGAAATTCGGCAACTACTGGTTTGAAACCGGAACGCCTACCTATCTTGTGGAGTTGCTGAAACGCAATCACTACGACTTGGAGCGTATGGCGCATGAAGAAACGGATGCTGACGTGCTGAATTGTATTTATGGCGACGATGAACCCATACCGGTCATTTTCCAGAGCGGATATCTTACGATAAAGGGGTATGACAGACGTTTCGGGCTTTATCGCCTCGGCTTCCCAAACCGGGAAGTGGAAGAAGGGTTTATCAGATTTCTGATGCCATTTTATACCCGTTTCAACCAGTTGGAAGCGCCGTTTGAGATACAAAAATTTGTTCGTGAGATAGAGATGGGGCAACCTAACGCTTTCTTTAAGAGGTTGCAAAGCTTCTTTGCCGACACACCTTATGAATTAGTGAAAGACTTGGAGTTGCATTATCAAAACGTGCTGTTTATCGTCTTCAAACTGGTAGGTTTCTACACACAGGCGGAGTATCACACTTCGGAAGGGCGGGTGGACTTGGTGGTGAAGACTACCGATTACATTTACGTCATGGAATTCAAACTGGAAGGTACTGCCGAGGAAGCTTTACAACAGATAAAAGAAAAGCAGTATGCTCTTCCTTTTGAAGCAGATCCGAGGAAATTATTCAAAATAGGTGTGAATTTCAGCAATAAAACAAGGAATATAGAGAAGTGGATTGTTGAATGACAGAATGCCGCACTTCATCGTTTCCAATGCCACACTTAAATACATGTAATGCCACACTTCGTAACTGTTGAAGTGTGGCATTACGTCTGTTTAGATGTGGCATTCTACTTGCTGAAGTGTGGCATTATTCTTTTATAATGTGTATGCCGCTTCATGCACTCCCTCCACAGCGCGTCCGCTCGGGTCATTTTTTCCTTGTAGTGTAGCATCCCAGGCAAGGGCTTCGGCTGTGGAACATGCCACGCTGGGGACGCTGGGAACACTGAGAGCTGCCGACCGGCTGGGGAAGTGCTCTTCAAAGATGCTGCGGTAGTAATACTCCTCTTTGTTCTGTGGCGGATTGATGGGGAAGCGTTCGGCCACATGCTCCATCTGGTGGTCGGTGACAGCGGCAGAGGTGATGGCTTTCAGCGTATCAATCCAGTTGTAGCCCACGCCGTCCGAGAACTGTTCTTTCTGTCGCCAGGCCACGCTTGCGGGCAGCATATCCTCAAAAGCTTCGCGGACGATGCGTTTCTCCACTTCCCGGCCGGGGCACATCTTGACGGCGGGACTCAGGCTCATGGCTACATCCAGAAATTCTTTGTCGAGGAAAGGGACACGACCTTCCACTCCCCACGCAGCAAGGCTCTTGTTGGCACGCAGGCAATCGTACGTGTGCAGTCGCGAGATCTTGCGCACCGTCTCTTCGTGGAAAGCCTGCGGGGTGGGTGCTTTGTGGAAGTAGAGGTATCCGCCGAAGACTTCGTCGGCCCCTTCGCCGCTGAGCACCATCTTGATGCCCATACTCTTGATGACACGCGCCAGCAAGTACATTGGTGTGGAAGCGCGGACGGTGGTGACATCGTAGGTTTCGATGAAATAAATCACATCGCGCAGGGCATCGATGCCTTCCTGTACGGTGTAGTTGATTTCGTGGTGAATGGTACCGATGTATTCGGCCACTTCACGAGCTTTTATCAAGTCCGGTGCACCGCGCAGGCCGACGGCGAAGGAGTGGAGCTGAGGCCACCAGGCTTCGCTTTGGTTGTTGGTTTCGATGCGTTTGCGGGCGTACTTTTTAGCAATGGCGGAGATGACGGAAGAGTCGAGTCCACCGGAAAGGAGTACCCCGTAAGGAACATCGGACATGAGCTGGCGCTGTACGGCAGCTTCAAGAGAGAGCTTTACATTGTCTATTTCCTGATGCGTGGCATGGCGGGCGGCGGTGTCGTCTGACTTTACGGTGTCATATTCGGTCCAGTCGCGCTTGTACCAGCGTTGCATCTTACCTTCACTGCCCCGGTAGTAATGACCGGGAAGGAAGGGCTCATACTCGTCACAGAAGCCTTCGAGGGCTTTCAGTTCGCTGCCCACGTAGATGTGGCCTTGGTCGTCACGACCTATGTAGAGGGGAATAACGCCAATCGGGTCACGGGCGATGAGGAAGTCATCGGTTTCCTCGTCATAGAGGGCAAAGGCGAAGATGCCGTTCAACTCTTCGAGAAAGTCAATGCCTTTGTCTTTGTAGAGGGCGAGGATAACTTCGCAGTCCGAACCTGTCCGGAAAGCGTATCGCCCGGCATAACGGGCACGTATTTCGCGATGGTTATAGATTTCACCGTTCACGGCGAGGATTTGTCTGTTGTCGGATGAATACAAAGGCTGTCCACCGCTTTCGGGGTCGACGATGGAAAGGCGTTCGTGTACCAGGATGGCGCTTCCACCTACGTAGATACCGCTCCAGTCGGGTCCGCGGTGACGGATTTTCTGCGCCATTTTCAGCGCTTTACTTCTCAATTCCTGGGATTGAGATTGGATGTTGAAGATGCCTGCTATTCCACACATGATGTTTAGTGATTAGGGGTTAGTGTTTAGTGATAAGTGTTCGTCTACTCTCTGTGCCGCCTTGCGTCCGTCCGCCAGCGCATGCACCACGAGACTCGCACCTCTGGCAGCATCTCCTGCCACGAACACATTCTCCGGGAACTCCGGTTGTTCCGGTTTCAGGAAGCCCATAGCCAGCAGCACCATGTCGGCGTCGATGACTTCTTTCTTTCCGGTGGGCTTCATAGTGGGGCGTCCGCCATCCTGTGCCGCTGCCCATTCCACTTCTTCCACTTCTACGCCGCAGACTTTGCCGTTCTTCCCGATGAATTGGTTGGAAGCAAGGCTCCAGCGACGGGTGCAACCTTCTTCGTGGCTCGAAGTCGTTTTCAGCACGACGGGCCATTGCGGCCAGGGCGTGGAGTCATTGTGTCCTACGGGAGGTTGCGGCATGATTTCTATCTGCGTCACGCTCGCGGCTCCCTGGCGGATGCTTGTGCCGATGCAATCCGACCCCGTATCTCCACCACCGATGACAAGGACTTTCTTCCCTTTGGCATTCACCAGTTTATCCTTCGGAAAGGTTTCTCCGTCAAGGATGTGGTTCTGTTGTGCCAGCATTTCAAGGGCGAAGTGGATACCTTTCAGATCGCGTCCGGGGATGGCGAGGTCGCGTGCCTGCGGGGTTCCGGTGCAGATGCAGTAGGCGTCGAAGCCTGCGGGAAGTTTCTGCACATCTACCGTTACGCCCATCTCAAATTGAATACCTTCGGCTTCGAGCACCCGCATGCGGCGGTCGATTACTGCTTTATCGAGTTTAAAATTAGGAATACCATAGCGCAATAATCCACCGGGCATGGGTTTGCTGTCGAAAATAGTTATTTCATACCCCCGGGCATTTAGCCGGCATGCGGCGGACAATCCGGCAGGACCGGCGCCGATGATGGCCACCCGCTTTCCGTTGCGCAGGGGGAGGATAGGAGTGATATAGCCCTCGCGGAAAGCTGCTTCGGCAATGGCGGCTTCATTCTCACGGATAGTGACGGGCTCGTCGCAAGAGAGTTTCAGTACACATGATTTCTCGCAGAGCGCGGGGCAGATGCGTCCCGTGAACTCGGGAAAGTCGTTGGTGGTGGCGAGAACTTCGTAAGCCTCACGCCACCGGCCTTTATGGAGTGCGTCTTGAAATTCGGGTTGCTTGTTGCCCAGCGGGCATGCCCAGTGACAAAAAGGGACACCGCAGTCCATGCAACGGGATGCCTGGAGTTTGCGGTCGTGGCTGTTCAAGGTCTGTTCCACCTGACTGAAGTCGGTGATGCGTTCGTGGACAGGGCGGTAGCCCGCTTCCTGCCGTGGTATGGTTAAGAATGCTTTTGGATTTCCCATGATTGGACAAATTGTTAGGTTTTAATTATTAAATATTAATTCCGTGCGGACGGAAGCGCGCAGCCAATTTATATTTAATAATTAATAATTGATATTTAATTAATAATCGCGTTGCATTTCCGCAATCTTTTGTTGCAGCTTCCGCATCTGTTCCTCTTGCAGTACTTTCTTGTACTCGATAGGGACTACCTGAATAAACTCATCCACGTAGCGGTTCCAGTCGTCAAGCATCGTGCGTGCCAGATTGGAGCCTGTGTAGAGGTAGTGCTGGCGGACAAGCTCGTGCAATTCCTTGCGGTATGAAGCTTCTTCGATGAGTGAGAGTTCCACCATTTCCATATTGCAGAAATAATCGAAGTTACCGTCCTTGTTCCAGACGTAAGCCACACCGCCCGACATACCGGCTGCGAAGTTGCGTCCTGTAGAGCCGAGGACTACGACACGTCCGCCCGTCATATACTCGCAACAGTGGTCGCCCACGCCCTCCACTACGGCAGTGGCGCCGGAGTTGCGGACGGCAAAACGTTCGCCTACGCGGCCGTTGATATATACTTCACCACTTGTGGCACCATAAAGCAAGGTGTTTCCGGCAATGGTATTCTTTTCGGCCTGGAAGTTGCTGCGCACCGGAGGCAGAACGGCGATGCGTCCGCCCGACAATCCTTTGCCGAGGTAATCGTTCGCCTCACCTTCCAGCTTGAAGTTAACACCCGCTACAAGGAATGCGCCGAAACTCTGCCCTGCCGAACCTTTGAATTTCACGTTCAGCGTGTGTGCCGGCAGACCTGCTTCGCCATATTTTGCGGCAATGGCACCGGAGAGCATCGTTCCGCAGGCACGGTCAGTGTTGGCAATGGTGTATTCCAGTGAGATTTCTTTCTGGCTCTCCAAGGCTTCGGCGGCGGCATGTAGCATTTCCACATCTTTCACGTGGTCGATGCCATGTTGCTGGTCGATGGTGTGGCGAATGGCGGCATCGTTCGGGATGCGTGCCAGAAGCTTGGAAAAGTCGAGAAGCTCAAATTTCGGGTTCTCCTCTATTGCCTTTTCTCCTTGTCCCTTTCTTACGATAAGGTCGGTGCGTCCGATGATGTCATCCAGACGTTCCACGCCGATTTCAGCAAGATATTCGCGTACTTCCTGTGCCAGAAAGGTGAAGAAGTTCACCAGATATTCGCTCCGTCCGTGGAAACGCTTGCGCAGTTCTTCATTCTGCGTTGCCACACCTACGGGACAGGTATTCTGATGGCATTTACGCATCATGACGCAACCCAGCACAATCAGCGCGCTGGTGGCGAAACCGAATTCCTCGGCTCCCAACATTGCCATCAGCACGATGTCGCGGCCTGTCTTCAGTTGTCCGTCCACTTGCAGCATCACCTGCCCGCGCAGGCCGTTCAGCACAAGTGTCTGTTGCGTCTCGCTCAGACCAAGTTCAGGCGAAATGCCGGCATAGCGGATGCTGGAAGCAGGAGAAGCCCCCGTTCCCCCTTCTGCACCGGAGATAACGATGAGGTCGGCTTTGGCTTTCGCCACACCTGCGGCAATGGTTCCCACACCACTTTCCGCCACTAGTTTCACGCTGATTTTGGCCCGTGGATTCACATTCTTCAAGTCGAAAATAAGCTGTGCAAGGTCTTCAATGGAATAAATGTCGTGATGGGGCGGTGGGGAAATCAGAGAGATTCCCGGTATGGAATGGCGCGTCTTTGCAATCACCTGATCCACTTTGAAGCCCGGAAGCTGACCGCCTTCGCCCGGTTTGGCACCCTGTGCCACTTTGATTTGTATTTCGTCGGCATTCACCAGATACTCCGTTGTCACACCGAAACGTCCGGAAGCTACCTGCTTGATGGCGCTGCGCAGGGAAGTTCCGTCTTCACGCGGAGCGAAGCGGCCACTGTCTTCACCACCCTCACCGGTGTTGCTGCGGCCATGAATCTTGTTCATGGCAATAGCCATCGCCTCGTGTGCTTCCTTGCTGATGGAACCGTAGCTCATGGCACCCGTCACGAAACGGTGCATGATGCTTTCCGCCGGTTCCACTTTATCAATGGGTATCGGGCTGTGACGGAAACCAAGGAAATCTCTCAGAAAGATAGGTGCCTCCTTTTCGTCCACCAACCGGGTAAATTCCTTGAACTTCTTATAGCTGCCCAATCTCGTAGCCAATTGCAGGGTTGAGATGGTTTCCGGGTTCCAGGCATGCTTCTCGCCGTCTTTGCGGAAAGCGTACAAGCCATTGTTCGGAAGCAAATCCTCCATTTGTCCGGCAAAGCCATTATTGTGGAAAGCAATTGCATCCCGTGCCACCTCATCCAGACGGATACCGCCGATGGTGGACTTCAATCCGCCGAAGTAAGCGTTGCTCAGTTCTTCGCTCAATCCCACCGCCTCGAATATTTTCGCACCACGGTAGGAGCGGATGGTGGATATACCCATCTTACTCATGATTTTGAATAATCCCTTGCAGATGGATTTGATATATTTCTTTTCTGCCGTAGCATAGTCCAGTTGGATTTCTTTCTTCGCTACCAGCCTGTCTATCACTGCAAACGCCATGTACGGATTCAGGGCACTGGCACCGAAGCCCAGCAACAAGGCAGCGTGCATCACTTCGCGTATCTCACCGCTTTCCACTACCAGTGCCGTCTGCACGCGTTTTCCTACCGAGATGAGGTGATGGTGCACGGCGCTGACGGCCAGCAATGAAGGGATGGCTGCATGGGTGGCGTCCACATCACGGTCGGTCAGTACAATGTAGTTTACGCCTTCGCTGACAGATTCTTCCGCCTGTTTGCAAAGTGTGGTGAGTGCTTCTTGCAGTCCGGCACGTCCTTTGTCTACCTCGAACAACATGGGTAGTTTCACCGTCTTGAACCCTTTGTAGCGGATATTACAAAGGATGTCCAGTTGTGCATTGTTCAGGATGGGGTGATTGAGGCGCACCATCTTGCAGTGGCTTTCGCTGGGCGTGAGGATATTCATGCCTACGGCACCAATGTATTCCGTCAGTGACATCACCAGTTCCTCGCGTATCGGGTCGATGGGCGGATTGGTGACCTGTGCGAATTGCTGGCGGAAATAATTATATAGAAGTTGTGGCTTATCAGAGAGCACGGCAAGCGGCGTGTCGTTACCCATAGAGTTGATGGGTTCGGCGCCCGTGGTGCACATGGGGACGATGAGGCGTTCGACGTCTTCCTTGGAATAGCCGAAGGTGCGCAGCATGCGGTAATAATCGGGCACTGAATGCTCCACTTTGCGACCGCTTTTCAGCTCATCCAGTTCGATGCGGTTCGTTGCCAGCCAACTGCGATAAGGTTTGGCTTCGGCAAGTTGCTTTTTCAGTTCACCATCGTAGTAGATTTCTCCCTTTTCGGTGTCCACCAGCAATATCTTGCCCGGTTGCAGGCGACCTTTTTCCTTGATGTCTCCCGGTTCGAAGTCCATGACGCCTACTTCGCTTGCCACCACCATCATGTCGTTGTGTGTGATGAGGTAACGCGCCGGACGCAGTCCGTTACGGTCGAGCATGCCACCTGCGAAACGTCCGTCGCTGAACAGCAGTGCGGCAGGGCCGTCCCACGGTTCCATCAGGATGGAATGGTATTCGTAGAAGGCTTTCAGGTCTTCACTGATGGGATTCTTCTCATTGAAGGATTCCGGCACCAGCATAGCCATGGCGTGGGGCAGACTCATGCCGGACATTACGAGGAATTCCAGCACATTGTCCAGTGAGGCACTGTCGCTCATGCCCGGCTGGATGATAGGGCGTATCTCTTTGATGTCGCCCAGCGAAGGGGAGGAGAGCACACTTTCGCGAGCCTCCATCCAGCCACGGTTGCCGCGGATGGTGTTGATTTCACCGTTGTGCGCCAGGAGGCGGAAGGGCTGTGCCAGTCCCCAGGTGGGGAAGGTGTTGGTGCTGAAGCGGGAGTGTACCAGTGCCAGTCCACTGGTGAAATAACTGTTGGTCAGGTCAGGGAAGTAGTTGCGCAGTTGCAGTGAAGAGAGCATGCCTTTATATATGATGTTCTTCGTGGACAGTGAGACGATGTAGAAATCCTCCCGTGTCAGGATGTCCCCCTTGCGCACTTTGTTCTCTATTCTCTTCCTTATTATGTAGAGCTTACGGTCTGCCGTTTCGCTTTCCGTAAATCCGGTGATGAAAATCTGCTTGATGTCCGGTTCGTTGGCAAGTGCCGCTTCACCCAGTATTTCGGGGCAGGTGGGCACGTTGCGCAGGTGCATCAGTGTTAATCCTTCTTTTTCAATCTCTTCGATGATGATGCTCAGAATGGCGGACTGGTCTTTTTCGTCCTTCGGCAGGAACAGAAGTCCCGTGCCGTACTTTCCCTTTTCGGGAACGGGGATACCTTGCAGGAGAATAAATTCATGCGGTATTTGCAGCATGATTCCGGCACCGTCTCCGGTTTTGTTGTCCGCACCTTCCGCACCGCGATGGCGCATATTTTCTAATACTTTTAATGCCGATTCCACCAACTCATGCGATTTACCTCCGTGAATATTCACCAGCATACCCACACCACAAGCATCATGCTCGTTTTCTGCGTCATACAAGCTCAATTGCCTGGGCTGTCGCCGGCAAACGGACTGTTGTCCCTGTCCGGTTCTTGGTTGACCAGTCTTTTCCTTTGTTTTGTTGTTAAAAAGTTCTTTTTTCATCCTTTTAAGTTTACTTTATTCTGTGGTAATACCTGTTATTGCTATCAAATTGTTTGGCAAAGATATTATTTTGGTTTCAAAATGATGCAGTAATGGCGGGAAATCTGACTTGTAAAATACCTACTAATAAGGATGATGTTTTGGATTGAAAGAGAAGTGTTGTGTTTTTGTTTTATATTGTAATTAAAATCTTTTATTTTATAATATATTGTAAGTGTATCTATCTGTATTATCAGAATCTATATCCCAATCCTATCTTCAAAGTGGGGCGTATACTCGAAGTGCCGTTGGTTGCCAAGCCAATGCCGTTTAAAAGAATGCTATGTCCTGAGACGGTGCTACTTTGTGCTGATTTATCGCCCTTTTTATCTTGTGGGTGCGCATAAGCAGGTATGCTTAGTTGGAACATGATGAGTATAATCATTGCATAGCCGATGGCGGACAGATGATAACGGAGGCTTTCTTCTTTTTTCATATAGTCTCTTTTTAAGTTAATAAATTAAGTATTTATTTATAAAGACATGGAGAAGTGCAAAACTCCCTATCACTGAAGTGAAAATACCAGATATTAGGTTACAACCTTTTGCATACACTTCGGGCTTTTCAACTCGCGAACAATATAATTAATCATAGTGAAGTAAAAGAAATACGCTATATTTGTATCATAATTGATAGCACTCAATAATAATAATAATATAGAAAGATGGAGATTTTAGGAACCGATAATCAAGATATCCGCTGGAAACAACGCTTTCAGAATTATGAAAAAGCGTTCAATCGTTTATCGCGTGCAATAGAAATAGTAAGAATTACTCCCGATGATGATTTGTTACAGTCCGGACTTGTACAGACTTATGAATATACATTTGAACTTGCCAGGAAAACGTTGAAAGACTATTTAGAAATGGAAGGATTCCTTTTGCGGTCTCCTCGTGAAACCATTCGGCAAGGATTTCAAAGTGGCTATATCACAAATGCAGAAGACTGGTTGCAAGCACTGGCAGACCGTAATCTAACCGTCCATATTTATGATGACGAAATTATAGCTCGTGTCCTTAAAGATATATACGAACGCTATTTCTTCATCCTTCAAGAATTTTACAATAACTTCAAAACCAGAATTAATGAATAGTATCCTGTGGGATAAATATGGGTTGAGTGTGGCAAACGGAAAACGAATCACCGATATTCTTTCCCAGTTTGCAGAAGTTCGGGAAGCAATTCTTTTCGGTTCACGGGCTAAGGGAAATTATAAACCCGGCTCTGACGTCGATCTCGCGGTAAAAGGTCCGATTTCTAAAGATGTATTGTCTGCTTTGCTCACAGCTTTTGAAGATTCTATATTGCCTTATTTCTTTGATGTGGTAATCTATGAACACATCACGAACAAAGCACTAAAAGAGCACATCGACCGGGTAGGTATAAGTATCTACAAACCTTAGGACTGGAACAGGAACTCACTGAAACGGGAATGAACCGCACGGCAAGGAAATATACACCCATGCAGGTGCGGCTCATTGTGAATGCACTGGGGGAACCTTGAATAAATCTGCCACATATACCCCGTCAAACTAAAATATTTAGTATCTTCGCCTTGTAATCACAAAAAAGAATTCGCAAGAAAATGAAATATCCTATTGGAATACAAAGTTTCGACCAAATTCGTGAAGACGGATTTGTGTATGTGGACAAGACCGACTTAGTTTACAGCCTTATCACGACCGGAAAAGTTTATTTTCTGAGCCGCCCCCGCCGTTTTGGCAAAAGCCTGCTGGTGAGCACCCTTGCTTGCTATTTCCAAGGGCGAAAGGAATTGTTCGATGGATTGGCGATAGCCGACCTTGAGCAGGACTGGCTGACGTATCCCGTCTTCCGCATCGACTTCAACGGTGGCCCTTACACGCAGCCGGGCATTCTGGAGGCAACCCTTGAAAGTTACATAGCCAATTGGGAAGTGGAATACGGGAAAAATCCCCTTGACACCACCATCACCGACCGCTTCAAAGGCGTGCTGCGTCGTGCCTGCGAGCAAACCGGACGGCGTGCCGTAGTGCTGGTTGACGAATATGACAAACCCATACTCGACGTACTGGACACCGGTGCCTCCATCCTCAACTCCGTAGGCGAAAAACGATTGCTCGAAGACCATCATCGTGAACTTTTGGCCGCTTTCTATTCCACCTTCAAGGGTGCCGACGAATATCTGAAATTCGTGCTGCTGACGGGCGTCACCAAGTTTTCGCAAGTGAGCGTGTTCAGTGGTTTCAACCAACCGATGGATATCAGCATGAGCGAGCAGTATGAAGCCTTGTGCGGCATCACCCAGGAGGAATTGGAAACCTATTTCGCAGAGCCCCTGCCTCGATTGGCAGCCAAATATAAATGTACAATAGAGGAAATGAAGTCCTGGCTGAAGCGGCAGTACGACGGTTACCATTTCAGTACCAACATGGCGGACATTTACAATCCATTCAGCATACTCAATGCTTTCCAGATGAACGTGATTCGTGACTATTGGTTCGCCACCGGAACTCCTTCCTATCTGATACGCCTGTTGCAACACAGCCGTGAACACATCAATGAATTGGTAGGCAAATATTATGAACCGGCTTTGTTCATTGACTACAAGGCCGATGTGGAGCGTCCTCTGCCAATGATTTACCAAAGCGGTTATCTCACCATTAAAGAGTATAATATGCGAATGGGAACCTATCTGCTTGATTTCCCTAACAACGAAGTGCGCAAAGGTTTTCTTTCTCTTTTGTCTACCAGCTATTTCAAGCCTAAAAGCAAGGAAATGAGTAGCTGGATAACCGAAGCCGTGATGGACCTCGACCGGGGTGATACCGACTCCTTCCGTCGTTCGCTCACCGCTTTTCTGGCAAGTATCCCCTACGACGCCCACGGCTCGTTAAAAGACATCGACATCACCGAGAAGCATTTCCAGTATACCTTCTACCTGCTACTGCGCCTGATAGGTGTCTACAGCCTCGCCATTCATTGCGAAGACCGCCAAAGCTACGGTCGGGTGGATTGCACGATTGAGTTGGAAGACTACGTCTACATCTTCGAGTTCAAACTAGACGGAACAGCCCGGGAAGCTCTGGACCAAATTGAGAAGATGGGATATGCCCAGCCTTACGTGGCAGACAAACGGAAAGTAATCCGCATCGGCGTGAACTTTTCCTCCGTCACAAGGACTATAGAAGACTGGGAAGAAAATTCATAAATTGAAAATTGAGAATTAAGAAATGATACTCCGCATAGTATTATTTTTTAATTCTCAATTCTCTATTTCTAACTTCCAACGTTCAACGGTCACCCTTTGCGTTCCGCTCCGCCTTTTGATGAAATCTTTCGATACTTATTTCCTTCATGCACAACGTATTTCGCTTCCTCCGCACGTTTCAGCATTCTGCGTCCGGTGGAGTCAGACCACTTCAAACTGACCGCTGCAGACACGAACTCAGAGTAGGTGAATTCTTCGGACAACTTAGCCAGCACCTTGTCCAGCGAATGGAACTCACGCAGTGGTAACGACTGCAATCCCAACTCCGGCAGTGAGGAAGACAGCAGCAAGCTGTGTTCCAGCAGCACCCTCGTCATCAGGCACGCCACATGGAAATCCCCGTCCGTGCAATAATACGAATGAACTCCCCACATCCTGTCCTCACACTTGCGTAGCGCCGTCAGCACCGAAGCGATGCGGGCGTTGATGATGCCCAGACGCAGCACAATGCTCCCGGAAGAACTTTCCCCTTCGGAAACCACCTCATCCAGCAACGACGAGAAACAGGCATCATGCTCCGCCCACTGTTCCGGGCGGAACAACACTTCCGTAGGCGATTCGAGAAGGAACTTATGCCACTCCAGCACCTCCTTGCCCAATCCACGGAAGAAAGAGCGCAACTCCACACCCCCTTCCCTGGGAGCCGCCGAACGCCACGTCCATTGAGGCTCCGCAGTAAGCAAAGCCAACCGGCTATAAAGCCCGTTTTCCTGCGAGTGCACCAACTGCACAAACTGGTTGGGCGTACCCGTCAGGCACATCGCCAACTTGGGATTGGAGATAAAGACGGGAAGTCCGTCCACCTTGAACGAAGAAGAGATATCCTCATGGTGGAAAGCCGCACAAAGCACGTCATCCTGCTTGCCGTAATCCTGCTTCACGGCCGAAACCAGCGTATTGATTTCCGAAGCATGAATGATGCCGCCCATACTGCCGTTATCACGCAGATGGGCATACAGACGGGACTTCGATTCATTGGCAGGCAACAACAGATACACCATCTTCGGTTCTTCAGGCTGGGTGGAAAAGTCTACCTTGCGGTGTTGGCGTTTCGCCTCAGACTGGGCAATCTCCCATTCAGCCAACTGCTGCTTATAATCCTTGAAAGCCGCCGCGCTGCGCTGCATGTAGAATTCATGGAGCGGTTGCGACAGGTAGAGCGCCAGCATCACCACCCCCTTGCCCGTGCCTGCCGGAGACACACCGGCAAAAAAGAGATGGGGAGAAAATTCCCGTTGCTGGTAGATAAACGACACCCCAGGCAAGTCCGCACTCAGGTGCGTGATAAGGGCCATCAGCAGCATATCCCGCTCGCGGGGGGATTCAATCACCGAAAGCGCGCGTTTCAGCAAATCAGGAAGGGCATCGTATACCTCTTGCGGAAAGTGGGGCATACCGGCACGCAACGCATCACTCTGCATGGACGAAATTCTTTGCATTTCACGGTCATTCTCCGGCGGAGCGGAACGCAAAGGTGAACGTTGAACGTTGACACCGGAAGACGACGGTGATATTTGGGAGGGACGACTGCTTACATACTGATAGCCAGAGGATACGGATTTACGGATTTCGTCCGCCGTGAAATCGGCAACGGTCAGCCTGACCGTTGCCAGCCCTATCAAACTCGCCAGTTCCTCTTGCGAAAAACCTTTATTGCGTGCCGAACGTCCCAGTTTCAGCATCGAGTCGTGGCGCGCTCCCGCCACAAAAGGATTGTAGTGAAGGAACGACTCCAGGAAGGAGGCCACAAAACCCGTCCCGGCACCCTGAGCGCTTCCTTGTCCCGCCCCTGCCGGAGAACTTGCAGCGACAGCCTGCTCTTCCTCACGGATACGTGCCGCCTCGGCACGCCATTCAAAGACTGTGGCATCGGGATTATAGTACGCTGCCGGGTCATAAGCCGCCGAGCAGTAACGGGCAAGGTCCTTGCACTGCATGTCGCACTTGAAATCCACACAAGCGCTCACCTCACGGGCCACCACGGCATAAGCCTGCACATACAACTCAGCCGTTTCAGCATCAATGCATATCACCGCTTTCAGGCCCACTCCCGAGATGCTGACCCATACCAGCGCCACATAAGGCAACTCCATAAGCCGGCGGCGGATTTCTTCGGTGCGCTCATTCGTGTCATCAAAATCCAGCATCATCCAGCCGCTCAGCTCCTTCAGCGCCACCGCGGCCCGTTTGCCACGGCAGAGGCCCGCCACCGTCACACCCGGCATACCCAGTTTGATATCCCCGGCCTCTTTCAGCATGCCTTTGCCCACATAGCGGCGGTAAGCATCCGTACGCACTCCCAGCGCCGGGCCGGTAAGCTCCTGGTAAAACCCCTCCATTGTCATCTCTTTCACAGGTTTCGTATCCATAATGGAGATGAAATACGAAACACGGTACATTAACTTTCTCATTTTTAATTAAGTTTTAAAACCCCGGTGAAATAAATTGACTGGTCCCACGGGATGGATTTTGTCGTCTCGCGGGATGAAATTGTTCATCACACGAGGCGGAGTTCATCATCCCGCGAGACGGATGTCATTATCCGGCGGGGGACGGCAGCAAAGGTCCGCATTTACTTCCGGCCGGCATATTAGCCTTTTTCGAGAGAAAAGGGATGATTCTGTATAATTTCAGGAGGATGATTACGGTTCTTCCGATAGAAGTTCGGAAAGGGTGTTACGAAGCTCTGTGACAAGGCTTTCTACGGAGATGGGGTTACTCTTGTTACGATGGTTCTCTACAAAGAACAGCAGGGCGAGAACCGTCGCCCAGGTATCCACTTCATGAGACTGGCAGGTGCCCGTATCTCCATTCTTATGCAGGAGAATCTGCCGTGCCACAGCTTCCAGAATACCCTTTCTACCACTGTCTATGTGGAACTTATCCGAAAGGATCAGGTCAAGTACTTCGGCGATTTCAGCCAGGTTCAAACTCTCGTCCCTGCAGACGAACATGTAGCGGGGGGCATCTATGATTCCCGTTTTTTTAAATTAGTAGTTTTCATACTGTTTTTTCTAATTTCGTTTAACAATAGAGTCAATAAATTAATATTGACGCGCGAAATTAAACATTTATTAATGGAGTAGAAAAATAAAAGGAGAATATTTGTTCTGAAAAATAAAATAAATTCCTATAGATTGAAGAAAGGGGAATTGGATAATAATAGCTATGATAACAGGGAATTCTCACTTGAAAAATAAAGATACAGAGGTATGTACATGCGTGTACCTATTATGTGCAGAGCGAAAAAGTAGAGAGATTAGGAACAGATAGATAAAAGTGAGAGTTTTTTTATGTAAACTATGTTTTAAGAAAAACGGGGTGTTTTTTAAACGTTCGTTTTATGTGCACAAAAGTAATCATGTCTCTTATACAAATCTCCGAGCCCACGAGACATGCGCAGATCTCGTATTCCGTCTTCTGCTTGAAA
>CAMTFK010000049.1 GCA_947071285.1 uncultured Bacteroides sp.
GATCTGCGCATGTCTCGTGGGCTCGGAGATGTGTATAAGAGACAGATATTACTTCGGTATATCTTCCAATGAGAATTCTTTTTTAATCAAATTATATTTTGTAAATTCTTTAGGCAGACAAACCGCTTTCTCAACTAAAAAGGTTTTATTTATTGGGATTACGCTTTACCTCAGCAACACCACCACTCTTCTCGAAATCATTCAGTGTAATCAGGTCAATCTCATTTTCTCCTTTAGTATCCCAATAATTACCCACTTGAGTGACATTCATAAATTTTGCTTGCTGATTAAATCTTATCTAATTAAATGGCCATTAAATTAATAGCCATTTAATTATGCAAAATTAAGGATTAAGGGATAATGAGCAAATAATTATGAAAGGAAAGATCTTATCTTTTTTTGTCCAATCCGCTAAATATAAAGGAATATTGATTAGTGTACCTTCTTGTTTCAAATTGTTTAATGAATAACGCAATTTACATACTGGATGATAGGTGGTATCATAAACAGATAAACTTTCGGTTTTCTTTGGCTAATTGGCTTGGGATAGAATTCCATATGTGGATAATACGAGGAATATCTTTGTTTTCAGCATGTTTTGAAAAATCTAAAACATAAGCATCAAGTATCGTCTATTGCTCTTTTTTACTTTTTCCATGCTTTTATTTTCAAGGAAACTGTTGATAACAGCAGGCATGCCACCTATTACCAAATATTGCTGATACAACTCACTAAGTCGGTTCGTGATAAATTGAGGTAAAGCTGATATCTCGGAAAGTTCTTCCACGTAATTATATAGTTTCTCATTGGCTGTTTTCAGAAACTCTTTGAATGTGAGGGGATATAGATTGAGGAAATCAACTTTTCCTACCGGAAATGGCTCCCCTTTAGTTAAAGCTACGCCCAATAATGAACCGACAGCTACTACAACATATTCGGGTGCATCTTCATAAAAATACTTCAATGAGTTTAAAGCAGAATTATACTACGATATAATTCCATAATAATTGCTTTTATGTTCTGATTATTGGCGAAATGCCACCAAATAGGTCCCGTTTATTGGCAAATATACCACAAATCGGAATATAGACAAAAATGGAATGCTAAATTATACTTCCAATAAGAAAAATGCAGAAAATGATTTGGCATTAGCTAATAAAATGGACCTTAATTAAATGGTCCCTTATTGAATACAAAAATAAGGCATAAAAGATAAGTTCAAATCCAAAGGCAAATCCTGTTTTTATTATATTATTTTTACTGTAAAAAACTAAGCAATGTTCTCTTGGAACTTAGCAGACACCTAAAAAGAATAAGAGAGATAAAATATAAGTTAAACCTATAAATAGAGAAAACGCCTATGGAACAGAGAACTATCTGACAGAAGAAATAGCTTGGCTATTCCTCTACTGACTATCCTTACCCTAATTTTTGAGAAAACTATTTTGATTAACAACAAAATCATCAATCTTTTATGAATGAAGATCGCAAAAAACGAGGACTAACGCACAGCAAATTCCTCACAGTGATAGCAATCAGTGCACTGTTTTTAGGCAGCAGCAACGTGATGGCTATCCAAACAACAACAAGTGATTCCTATGGAGTAACAGAGCAATTGCAATCAACTACTATAACAGGTGTAGTTGTGGATGCCGCCGGTGAACCGGTTATTGGAGCCAGCGTGGTAGAGAAAGGTACCACAAATGGAGGTATTACCGATGTTAACGGTAAATTTACTCTAAATGTCGCTCAAGGGGCTACACTAAGAATATCTTATGTAGGTTATGAAACACAAGAAGTGAAAGCTACCAGAACAATGAGAATAGTCTTGACTGAAGACAGTGAGCTTTTACAGGAAGTAGTAGTAGTGGGATATGGTTCTCAAAAGAAAGAAAATCTGACCGGCGCAGTAGCCTCTATTGATGTAAATAAGACATTGGAAGGACGTCCTATTGCTGACGTAGGACGTGGTCTACAAGGTACCACTCCTGGTTTGTCAATCACTTTGCCAGACGCGGAGGTTGGTTCTGATCCAACCATTAAAATTCGCGGCCAGTATGCCTCCATTAATGGATCAGCCAATCCTTTAATCTTGCTGGATAATGTGGAAATTCCAAGTATTACGTTAGTCAATCCTGATGATATTGAGAGTATCTCTGTATTGAAAGATGCCGCAGCCTCTTCTATTTATGGAGCAAAAGCTGCTTTTGGTGTTATTCTAATTACAACCAAAAAAGGAGCTAAACAAGAAACGGTAAATGTTTCCTATTCTGCCAACTTCTCTTGGCAACATACAGCAAAAGGCTATAACATGGGCGGACTCGACGCCATGGAATATATTCTGGCCGCAACGAAAAATGCCGGAGGGACAGCAGCAGGTGCTTTCTACTTCGTTACCGAAGAAGGAGTGGCCAGGGCAAGAGAGTGGGAAGAAAAATATGGAGGTAAATTAGGGGCAAACGACCCTACAGTATATGGACGTGACTGGTATTATGATGAGGCTAATCGAAGAAAAATCGGTCTGCGTACTTATGACGCCTATGATTATCTGGTTGAAGACTGGGCTCCAACAATGACTCACAATCTTTCTGTAAATGGAAAATCAGGTAAAACCACCTATAATATTGGCTTGGGGTATCTGGACCAGAGCGGTATGAATAAAGCAGCAAAGAAAGATGACTTTAAACGCTATAATGCTTCAGTAAGGTTAAGTACAGAGTTTAACAAATACATCACTTTGAATGCCGGAGCCATCTATTCAAAACGTTTAAAAAGCTATCCATATATCACTCAGTCCAATCTGGACCAATGGTATTATCTTTATCGCTGGGGAAGCCAGTATCCAATGGGATATGATGAACAAGGACAGGAATTGCGAAGTCCGGCATCCGAATACCATCAGGCTAATACGTCTAAGTTGGAACAGAATTATACCAATATTAATCTCGGCTTCCATTTAAACCTGACAAATAACTGGACTGCTGACTTTGATTATACACATGCGAATGAAGAAATCAACTGGTTACGTCCTGGAACACGCTTTAAAGCTGCAAATACTTGGACCGGCCCTGCAGAACGTCTGGATGCAAATGGACAAAATGTATATGTCAACAGTGACGGACAAGTGGTATCTGCAGGCTCACCGGGAGCAATGAAGGCATTTGACTTGGTCCCTTCTGAATATAATGGAGTTGGCGGAAATCCGGAAAATATAAATCGCCGTTCTACCAATATTCAGCGTAATACAATCAACGCCTATACCACTTACAACTTGGACTTGCCAGAAGACAATCATTTTAAGTTTATGCTGGGTATGAACCGTGTAAGCTATGTGAAAGAATATCATCAGGGACAAATTAAAGAATTATTGGATTTTGACAACGTGCAGTTTGGTAATGCTGCAGGCGAACAAACCGTGACAGGCCAGAAGGAATGGGAGTCTCAGATTGGCTTCTTTGGGCGTGTCAACTATAACCTGAAAGAGAAATATCTGTTTGAAGCAAACCTCCGTTACGATGGAACATCCAAATTCCCCACGGATATGCAATGGCGTTGGTTCCCCTCTTTTTCTGCCGGATGGCGTGCAAGTGAAGAGGCATTTATGCAATGGATGAAACCGGCAGTATCCGCATTGAAGATTCGTGCTTCTTGGGGTATCATTGGTGACCAGACAGTATCCAACACGCTGTATACTTCCAATTTAGGTAGTATCACTCAATCCTCCTGGTTGGATGAAAGTGGAAATAAAGTAAATTATGTATATGCCCCCACAGCTGTGGCAAGGGATATCACCTGGCAGGATATTGCAACTTTGGATTTCGGTTTGGATGCACGCTTCCTGAATGGAGCTTTAGGGCTTACCTTTGACTGGTATCAACGCGATACGAAAAATATGATTGTTCCGGCAGATGGAGTAGCGGCTGTATATGGTACTACTGCTCCTAGAGGTAATTACGGCAATTTACGCACAAAAGGTTGGGAGCTTTCTTTGGACTTTAATCACCGCTTCTCCAATGGAATAGGCATCAATGCGATGGTTACTGTTTCTGATGCTATCACTAAGGTTACCGAATATGGTTCGTCTACCAATATCGACGGGTGGTATAATGGTAAGACCTACGGAGAAATCTGGGGTTATCGCACGGATCGCCTTTATCAGAAAGATGACTTTGAATATGATGCAAATGGAAACTTGGTTAGTATCGTTTTGGATTCCAGCCATGGCGATAAGAATGCCGGAAAAACGGTTAATAAGCTGAAAGGCAACAAACCGGTATACCAAGGTTATTTACAAAGTGGTACTTTCAAATACAGCCCGGGTGACGTAAAGTTTAAAGACTTGGATGGCGACGGACAGATTACTGACGGTAGCCGTTCTATCAATGATCACGGTGACTTGGAAGTAATTGGTAACACAACTCCGCGCTATGAATATGGTATCCGTTTGGGAGCTGACTATAAAGGATTCGACTTATCAATCTTCATGCAAGGTGTAGGCAAGCGTGACATGTGGGGTAGTTCTTCCACTACATTGCCCGGTTTCAATACTGGTGACGGAGCGATTGCATCCCGTTTCTGCAAAGACTATTGGACAGAAGAGAATACGAATGCGTTTTATCCCCGTCCATGGAACATGGCGAATTCCGTAAATGCATATAACATGTATCGCCAGGACCGTTATTTGCTTGATATGTCTTATTTCCGTATTAAGAATATCACAGTAGGATATACATTGCCGATGTATATCACTAAGAAAGCCTGGATACAAAAGGCACGTATATATTTCGCTATGGAAAACTTCTTCACATTTGATCATTTGGATGGAACTCCGATCGACCCGGAAACCGTAGCTGGTATTGGTAGTGCAGGCTTGTTATCTGCAGATAATTATCAAAGTGGCCGTGCAGGTATAGGAGTTCCGGCATTCAAGAGTTTGTCATTTGGAATTCAGTTAAATTTCTAAAACAATAAAATATGAAAAAATATATATTAGCAATATTCTCTGTAGCAACCCTTGCACTGGCAACGGGCTGCGAAGACTTTCTCGACAAACCGCAGTTGGATAAAGTAGAGGACAACAGTGGTTTCTGGAGAAATGAATCCGACTTTCGGATGTATAGTGTAGAATTTTATCATTGGTTCTTAGGTGGATACAATACAGGATATGTCCTCAATTATGTGCCTCTTCGCGGCTATACTTTTAGCGATGATGTAATTTCGGGCAAAGGTCCCCAGGAAAACTTTGTCTCTACAGTCCCCAGTAAACTTGCTGTGACTGTCGATCCTAATAAGCTATTAAATCAGGAGTGGTATCGTCAGTATAGTGGTGAAAAATGGAATTTTGGCTGGGTACGCAAAGCCAACGTAATGATTGAACGGCTAGAACAATATAAAGCCAATTTATCCGATGCAGCTTACAAACACTGGTTGGGTGTAGCCCGTTTTTTCCGTGCTTATGCTTACTTTAAGTTAGTGTGTTCTTTCGGCGATGTTCCTTATTTTGATAAACCGGTTGATGAAACGAATATCGATGAAATGTATAAAGATCGTGATGACCGCGGTTATGTAATGGATCAGGTATATGAGGATTTGAAGTATGCTATTGAAAATACTTACGAGAAAGATAATGGTAGTACACAATATGTCAATAAGTATCTGATTGCGGCTTTGGCTTCCCGTTTTATGCTATTCGAAGGAACCTGGCAAAAATACCACAACCTCAGTGCAGAAAGAGCTAAAAAGTATCTCGAATTTTGCATGGAGGCATCTCAAGTCGTAATGAACAGCGGTAAATATAGTTGTACGAGAGATTTCCATTCTATCTTTGGCTCTGACGACTTGGCAGGACACCCTGAAGTAATCTTCTATCGCCATTATGTGACAGCAAAGGCCACCCATAGTATCGCGTCCTACTCAAATGGAGAAGAAACACAGAATGGCGTTTCCCTACAAATGCTAAAATCATTCATCTGCAATGATGGTAAGCCCTATCAGAATTCTTCCGTTGAAAATGCAGACGACTTTGATATGGCAATGTTGGCAAAAACGCGTGACCCTCGTTTTGAGTCTACATTTTACAACTTCCCATTAAGTTCTTCATACACCATGGCTTATGCCAATAAGTTCACAAGTCGCGAGGGAACTTCCTATTGGAATAATATTGCTGCCCGTCCAGGCAAATACGGAGGTTTGCTAAATGAGAATGATGCTCCTGTGATTCGTTATGCTGAAGTATTGTTGGATTGGATTGAAGCTAAAGCAGAATTAGCAGAAAGCTACAATGGAAGTGCTATCACTCAAACTGACATTGACAATACAATCAATGTGATACGTAATCGCCCATTAGATCAGGAAGCTATCGATAAAGGGGTACAGAAAACTGCCCATTTGCAACTTGCATCATTACCCAACGATCCTGCACGTGACAGTGATGTTTCTCCACTTTTATGGGAAATCCGCCGTGAGCGTCGGATGGAATTTGTTTATGAACATACCCGTTTGTTAGATATCAAACGCTGGAAGAAAATTGAGTATATGGATAACAATAAATATCCTGATACAATGTATGGCCCATGGGTCAATTTCCCGAAAGATGTACCTACTTATGAAAAAGAAGAGTATGTTGGTATTTTGACTGTACGCAAACCAGATGGGTCAGAAGTGACTTATGATGGATCAAACTGGAATGATATGGTAGGCTATTTCAAAGTTCTGGAAGTTAAGCCCCGTGATGCATTTGATTATGAGAAAGCTTATATGTCCCCTGTAGGTGTACAGGAAATACAGGATTATGCGGACCGTAATAAAGTTTTAAGCCAAACGAAAGCTTGGAGATAATCCGAGCCTTTAAAACAAAAACATCCTTCCATTTCCTTTTGTAGATGGAAGGATGTTTTGTTTTATAACGTTCTATGATGATGATTTTTAGCTTTTCAACAAGAGTAGCCCTCCTTCACTTATATTAAGAAGCGAAACAACCTATCTTTTGCAAATTATTAATTATAATACTAAAAATAATAAAATAAGTGTTTTTGATATTAAAATAAAAAGTATCTTTGTTGCACCGAATATTCTCCTTAACAATAATACTATTATGAAGAAAATTCTGCTACTTATCTTTATATTGTGCAGTACCTCATTATGTTGTCAAGCGCAAAAAGACCGGGTTATTTTAGGTGACGAACAAACTTCCGAGTATTTTCCTCTCCTAAAGGACAAACGGGTTGCAATATTCTCCAATCATACAGGAATGATAGGAGATAAACACCTGCTGGATGTCCTCCTGGAGAATAAATTTAATGTCGTCGCTATCTTTTCACCAGAACATGGCTTTCGCGGAGATGCAGATGCAGGTGAACATGTATCCAGTTCAGTAGATTCAAAAACAGGTGTATCTATCCTTTCCCTTTACGATGGTAAGGATAAAAAGCCAAGCAAAACTTCCATGCAGAAGTTCGATATACTGATTGTAGATATTCAGGATGTGGGATTACGCTTCTATACTTACTATATTACCATGTGTAGACTGATGGATGCTTGTGCGGAATATAACAAGAAGGTTTTGATATTAGACCGTCCCAACCCGAACGGACATTATGTAGATGGTCCGATTCTGGACATGAAACATAAGTCTGGGGTAGGCTGGTTGCCGATTCCTATTGTACATGGAATGACTTTGGGAGAACTTGCATTAATGGTGAATGGAGAAGGCTGGCTTCCCGGCTCACGCAAGTGTGATTTATCAGTTATCAAATGTAAGAATTACACACACCAGACCAAGTATCAGTTGCCAATCCCCCCATCTCCCAACCTGCCGAATATGAAGTCGATATATCTGTATCCGGCTACTTGTTTCTTTGAAGCAACTCCCGTCAGCCTGGGCAGGGGAACTTCACTTCCATTCCAGGTGTACGGACACCCCAATATGACCGGCTACAGCTATAGCTTCACTCCAAGAAGTATTCCCGGAGCAAAGAATCCGCCTCAACTGAACAAATTATGTCATGGAGTAGACCTTAGTAATATGAGCGATGAGGAAATCTGGAAGCGCGGAGTGGATTTGAGCTATGTTATCGACGCATACCGTAATCTGAATCTGGACGACCACTTCTTCCGTCCATTCTTTGAGTTATTGGTAGGCAGGGATTATGTGCGGAAAATGATAAAAGAAGGAAAGAGTGCCGATGAAATCAAAGCAATGTGGAAAGACGATGTAGAGAAATTTAAGGTACAGCGTAAACCGTATCTCCTTTACGATGAGAATTAAATATTGAGAATTCACCAGTAATCATTAATCCATAATTAGCATGAGCCCGATATCCGTAATCATCACCATTGCCGCTTACTTCGTGATATTGTTCACCATATCTTACATAGCCGGCAGAAAAGCCGACAATGCCGGTTTCTTTGTTGGCAACCGTAAATCATCCTGGTACGTCGTGGCATTTGCCATGATCGGTTCCAGTATTTCCGGAGTGACGTATGTATCCGTACCGGGTATGGTGGCCGCCAGCAGTTTCGGTTATCTGCAAATGGTGTTAGGATTCGTTGCGGGACAATTAATTATTGCATTCGTACTGACACCGCTATTTTACCGGATGAATCTGGTATCCATCTACGAATACCTGGAAGACCGTTTCGGTATGTCTTCTTATCGGACGGGAGCATGGTTTTTCTTCATCTCCAAGATGCTGGGTGCCGCAGTACGCCTATTCCTGGTGTGCCTGACACTACAACTGCTGGTTTTCGAACCTTTCGGATTGCCTTTCATATTGAATGTAGCAATTACGGTAGCATTAGTATGGCTCTATACTTTCCGAGGCGGAGTAAAATCCCTGATCTGGACAGATTCGCTGAAAACATTCTGCCTGGTGGTATCTGTAGTACTCTGCATCTGTTACATTGCTTCCGATCTCAATCTGTCGCTTAGCAGCATGATCAGTACAATAGCCGACAGTGATATGTCACGCATCTTCTTCTTCGACGATGTAAACAGTAAACAATATTTCTTCAAGCAATTCTTTGCCGGAGCATTCACCATGATTGCTATGACAGGGCTGGACCAAGACATGATGCAACGTAATCTTAGTTGTAAGAACTTCAAGGACTCGCAAAAGAATATGATTACGAGCGTTATCTCGCAGTTCTTCGTAATCCTGTTGTTCCTGATGCTGGGCGTATTGCTTTATATCTTCGCAAGCAATCAAGGCATTCAAGTAGAAAAGAGCGATGAACTCTTCCCGATAATAGCTACCGGTAATTATTTCCCGACCATCGTAGGCATCCTGTTCATTGTCGGATTGATATCTTCCGCCTATTCCGCGGCCGGTTCAGCATTGACAGCCTTAACCACCTCATTCACCGTGGATATTCTGGGTACAAAGGGGAAAACAGAAGAAGAAATCGTAAAAGTACGTAAACGCGTGCATGTGGGCATGGCGGTAATTATGGGTATCACTATATTCGTGTTCAATCTATTGAATAATACCAGCGTTATCGACGCCGTATATATCCTTGCAAGCTACACCTACGGTCCAATTCTTGGTTTGTTCGCATTCGGCATCTTCATGAAACAACAAGTTCGTGACAAATATATCCCATTGGTAGCAATCCTCTCCCCTGTCCTTTGCTTCATTCTGCATAAGAATTCGGAAGCCTGGTTCAATGGCTATCAGTTCAGTTACGAACTGTTGATATTCAACGCTCTGTTCACATTCATCGGACTCTGCTTGTTGATAAAAAAAGATAAGTAGTAACAATTAACTTAATACATCATCATGAATGTAAGACTTCATTTTTTGTTCACTTTGCTCACCGCCTCCCTCATCCCCCTGATGGGAGGCGCGCAAGAGCTTCCAACGGATGTCCGCCAGGAAATCGGTAGATTCCTGGATGCCACCGCACGGAAAGAAGTTTCCGTTGGACGTATCCGGATTGACTCTGTTGCTGTTGAAGGGAATACCCTGCAACTGTTTGCTAACATGAACTGTTCTTATATTCCTTTCCGGGAAAATAACGTAACAGAGATTTATCAAGGTGTGAAAGCACTGCTTCCGGCAGAGTATTCCAAGTACGACCTGCAAATCCGGACAAACAAACGTAGCATTGAAGAACTAATTCCCCAAGCGCTACGCAGTAAAAAGGACAAAAAAGCCAAAACATTCAATCCCGCCGGGACAAAGCCTTTAGTGACGGCTCTTTCTGCACCTTACACCCCCACGAATGGGCTAAGGAACCGTCACATCGCTTTGTGGCAAAGTCATGGCTTCTATTATGAGCCCAAACTGACACGCTGGGAATGGCAACGCGCCCGCATCTTCCAGACTGTAGAAGATTTGTACACACAAAGTTATGTACTCCCTTTCCTGGTTCCCATGCTGGAAAATGCAGGTGCCAATGTGCTGATGCCCCGCGAACGGGATAGCCAGACGACTGAAATAATTGTGGATAACGACGGTTGCCTCAACAGCCGTTCCGTGTATACGGAAAAGATAGGCGACAAGAACTGGATGCAAGGTACAGGCGAAGGCTTTGCACACTTGCGCAACCAGTACGTTGATTTTGAGAATCCGTTCCGCGAAGGAACTTTCCGCACTATTGAAACCGTCAAAGGGAAAAAAGACAAAGAAAGTACTGCCGAATGGATACCGGAGCTTCCGGCAACCGGACAGTATGCCGTATATGTTTCTTATAAATCACTACCTAACAGTACGGACGATGCACTTTACACCGTTTACCATAAAGGCGGAGTATCTCAGTTCAAAGTCAACCAGCAAATGGGAGGCGGCACCTGGATTTATCTGGGAACATTCGGCCTTGATGCAGGAAGGAATGATGCCTGCAAAGTTGTTTTAAGTAATCGCTCGGATAAAGCCGGCCGTATCGTCACTGCTGATGCCGTGAAAATTGGCGGTGGTATGGGAAACATCGCCCGCCGCATCTCTGATGAAGGTGCTACGGAAAATATAAAGAGTTCCCAGGACTCGGAAGCTACGAGCTACAAGCTACAGGCTACAAGTGCCGTGCGGAATGAAAGCGCAGCACACTCGTCTCTTGTAGTTCGTAACTTGTCACTTCCTGAGGTAAGCGGTTATCCCCGCTTCTGCGAGGCAGCGCGTTACTGGCTGCAATGGGCAGGAATTCCCGACAGTATTTATTCCGACAGTCATGGAAAGAATGACTATACCGATGATTACAAAAGTCGTGGCATCTGGGTGAATTATCTGGCCGGAGGTTCTTCCGTCAATCCTACGGAACAAGGACTGAATATTCCGGTGGATATGGCTTTTGCTTTCCACTCCGACGCAGGAACTACATTGAATGATTCCATCATCGGAACACTGGGTATCTATTATACTAATGTCTACAATGAAGAATATGCCAACGGAGCATCCCGATATCTGGGACACGATATGACGGATCTCATCCAATCAAATATCGTGCGCGATATCCGCACTCTATATGAGCCGAACTGGACGCGCCGTGGTATGTGGAACCAATCATACTACGAAGCACGTGTTCCCCGCGTACCAACCATGTTGCTGGAGTTACTGTCTCATCAGAACTTTGCAGACATGCGCTATGGCTTGGATCCCCGCTTCCGCTTCACAGTAAGCCGCGCCATCTATAAAGGTATGTTGCAGTTCATCTGTTCACAATACCATATGGACTATGTTGTTCAACCTCTGCCCGTAGACCATATGGCACTGCGCATGATAGGTGAAAATGAGATAGAACTGACCTGGCAACCCGTTGCCGACCCACTGGAACCAACCGCAAATGCGGAGAAATATATTGTCTACACCCGTATCGGAGATGGTGATTTTGATAACGGTGTATTGGTAGATAAGACTACCTACCGCACCGCCCTCCCCGCCGGAATGGTATGCAGCTATAAAGTGACTGCCGTCAATAAAGGTGGTGAAAGCTTCCCGTCGGAAATTCTTTCTGCCGGACGTGCGCTTAATAGTTATAAGCGATTAGCGATGAGTGATAAGCAAACAAACGCTAATCACTCAGATATCGTGCTGATAGTAAATGGCTTCGACCGCATCAGTGCTCCGGCTGATTTCACTGCTGCCGCACCGGCTGACACTTTGCTCGCCGGTTTTCTGGATGATTTAGATCATGGGGTACCCTATATTAAGGATATCAGTTATATTGGTAAAATGAAAGAATACCGCCGTTCCATCCCTTGGATGGATGATGACGCTTCCGGTTTCGGCGACAGCTACAGTAATTATGAAGACAAAGTAATTGCCGGAAATACATTCGATTACCCTGCTATACATGGAGCCGCCATTTTGAAAGCCGGATATTCTTTCATATCTTGCAGCGATGAAAGTGTGGAAAACAAGGCCATGAATCTGAATGAGTATAAATATGTAGACCTGATACTGGGCAAAGAATGCCAGACCAAGATGGGACGAGGTGGTGTGAAGCCGTTGGAATTCAAGACATTCAGTCAGCCTATGCAAGAAGTTATCACTGCATATTGCGGACAAGGCGGAAATATCTTCGTTTCGGGAGCTTATGTAGGTACCGATCTTTGGGACAACCGTCTCGCTCCGGCTCAGGAGGCCGACAAGAAATTTGCAACAGAAGTCCTGAAATATAAATGGCGCGTGGGACAGGCAGCTACAGAGGGTAAGGTGAAATGTGTAGCTTCTCCGTTCCCCGCCCTTTCAGGCAACTATACTTATCATAACGAGTTGAATGCCGACTGTTATGTAGTGGAGTCACCGGACGCCATCGAGCCCGCAACTAAAGATGCCTACACCGTAATGCGTTATTCTGAAAATAACCTAAGTGCCGGTGTAGCTTACAAAGGTAGTTACAAGACCTGCGTACTGGGCTTCCCATTCGAAGCTTTACGTACAGCTTCTGAAAGGGAAATACTAATGAATGCTATCCTCACTTTCTTCAGTGAAGGAACAAACCAATAATACACAAAACCAATCATCATCTATGAAACGAAGATTATTAATAATGCTTTTATCGTTGTGTCTGCTACCATTCGCGGTGCAGGCACAACATGGCACATTCCGTTTTGCACAAATAACGGATATCCACTTCAGTCCCAACAATCCCAACCCGACAGAAGACCTGCTGCGCTCCGTAGCGCAAATTAATGCGACAGACAGTATAGACTTCGTTCTGGTGACAGGCGACATCACCGAAGAAGGTGACCGCACCACTATGCTGAAAGTAAAAGAGACATTGGATTTGCTGAAAGCCAAGTACTACATCGTCCTCGGCAACCACGAAACGAAATGGAGCGATTCCGGCTGCACAGCTTTCGAAGAAATCTTCGGGGGCGAACGCTTTGAGTTCGAGCACAAAGGCATCCTGTTCCTCGGCTTTAATTCCGGTCCACTGATGCGCATGGCTTACGGGCACGTAGTTCCACAGGACATCCGTTGGATGACGGAAGAGATGGAAAAGTTTGGGAAAGATAAGCCGGTAATACTTGTCACTCACTACCCGCTGATAGACGGAGATGTGGACAATTGGTATGAAGTGACTGACGCAGTACGCCCTTACAATGTTCGCCTGTTTATTGGCGGGCACTATCACCGTAACCGTGATTTGCGCTATGACGGTATTCCGGGCATTCTGATGCGCAGCAACCTCCGCGACAAAGACGGGAAGCCGGGATATGGCATCTACGACATAACCAAAGATTCTATCCTCGTCTATACCCAACGCATCGGCGAACCGAAACAACAATGGGCTTCCTTCTCACTGACCAAGCAATACTACGACCGCAACGGAAAAGCAGAAAAGTACCCTGATTTTTCAGTAAACAAGGAATATCCAAACGCTAAGGAACAATGGGTAGTGCAAACCGGTGCAGGCATCTATTGCTCACCGGCTGTAGAAAAAGATAGGGTATTTGTGGGAGACGATATGGGCTACCTGACTTGCTATGCTTTAAAGAATGGAAAAAAAGTGTGGAACTTCCAGTCCGGTAAACGTATTGTAGGCACTCCGGCAGTGGCAGACGGCGTAGTTGTATTCGGTTCTGCCGACCGTAGCATCTATGGTCTGAACAGTAAAGACGGTAGCCTGCTATGGACCGTAAAAGCCGAAGAGCCTGTATTGGGTGCGGTCGCCATCGATAACGGCATTGCCTACATTGGTGCCAGCGACCATACTTTCCGTGCCATCAATATCCATACAGGCAAAGTGATATGGGCATACACCGACGTGAAAGGATACATTGAAACGAAGCCACTGGTAACTGCGGATAAAGTAATCTTCGGTGCATGGGATAATACTCTCTATGCGCTGAATAAAGCAGATGGCAGGGAATTATGGAAATGGACAGGCGGTCTGACCCGTATGCACTTCTCTCCTGCTGCCGTATGGCCTGTAGCCGCAGATGGCAAAGTATTCATTACCGACCCGCAACGCGCAATGACGGCTATCAATATAGAGAACGGAGAAACCGTATGGCGCACCTTCCAGTCCATGGTACGCGAAACCATCGGTTTATCGGAAGATGGTGAACAAGTATACAGCAAAACCATGAACGACAGTATTGTGTGCTATGCAACCAAAGGCAACCAGCCCCGCGAGTTGTGGGCAAGCAGTGTCGGCTTCGGCTACGAACATGCGCCATCCATGCAAGTGGAAAAAGGCGGCGTCATCTTCGGCAGCACCAAAGAAGGACTGATATTCGCCTTGGAGCCCAAAACAGGCAAAGTGCTGTGGAAACATAAGATAGGTAACTCGCTTATCAGCACCGTAGTGCCACTGAATGCGCGGCAGGTGTTATTCACGGCTACCAGTGGAGAAGTTGGACTGGTTAGAATTAAAGATTAATAATTAAAGAATATACGATATGAATAAGATTAGTTGCTTTGTTCCCTTCGCAGGAACTGCCCAAGTGGAAAAGACAGTTAAGAGCCTGCAAGAAACCGGCTTAGTGAATAACATTTATCTGCTCGCCATGCCGGACGTCACAGAAAAGCTACCCGGATGCAGCATCTTGCATACGGACTCTATCTTGTCCAGTGGCAATATCTGGAATATTGCCGGACACACTGATGCAGAGTATACGCTGATCTATACTAAATACACTACACTCGAACTGGGATTGTTTGCCCTGGAACGTATGATACACATTGCCGAAGACAGTGGCGCAGGCATGGTTTATGCCGACCGCTACCAGGTGAAGGAAGGCAAGCAGACCAATGCTCCGGTCATCGATTATCAGTTCGGTTCACTGCGTGATGATTTCGACTTCGGTTCTGTGCTCCTGTTCCGTACAGATGCTTTCAAGGAAGCAGCTTCCCGCATGAAGGAAGGACAATATAAATTTGCCGGACTCTATGACTTGCGCCTGAAACTGAGCCAGCAAGAAAGCCTGGTACACATCAACGAATACCTGTACAGCGAAATCGAAGACGACACCCGCAAGAGTGGTGAAAAGATATTCGACTATGTAGACCCGAGAAACCGTGACCGTCAGATTGAAATGGAACAGGCGTGTACACAACATCTGAAAGAAATAGGTGGCTATCTGGCCCCCGAATTCAAACAGATAGAGTTCTCTGCGGGCAACTTCGAATATGAAGCTTCGGTTATTATCCCCGTACGCAACCGTATCCGCACCATTCGTGATGCCATCAATTCAGTGCTGAAACAAAAAACAGACTTCAAATTCAATCTGATTATCATTGACAATCACTCAACGGACGGAACGACGGAAGCCATCGACGAATTCAAGAGCGACGAACGCCTCATCCACATCATTCCCCAACGCAATGACCTGGGTATCGGCGGTTGCTGGAACATGGGGGTACACCATCCGAAGTGCGGAAAATTTGCCGTGCAACTGGACAGTGACGATGTTTATAAGGATGAAAATACACTGACAACCATGGTTCGCGCCTTCTACGAACAGAATTGTGCCATGGTAGTGGGTACGTATATGATGACAGACTTCAATATGAATATGATTGCCCCGGGCATCATCGACCACAAAGAATGGACCCCGGAGAACGGACGCAACAATGCACTGCGCATCAACGGTCTGGGTGCTCCACGCGCTTTCTATACTCCGGTGCTGCGCGAAGTGAAAGTTCCGAATACCAGTTATGGTGAAGACTATGCACTGGGGTTGAACTTCTCCCGTCAGTATCAAATCGGCCGTGTGTACGATGTAGTTTATCTGTGCCGCCGCTGGGACGATAACTCGGATGCTTCACTGGACATTGTGAAGATGAACGGTCACAATCTGTACAAAGACCGCATCCGCACATGGGAACTCCAGGCACGTGTAGCAATGAACCAAAAGAGGGAATAATCACGCGCGACGCGTCAGCCTCCTGACGGGATGTGCGTCAGCCTCCTGACAAGAGGCACGTCAGCCCCCTGACGGGATGCGCTCGCAACAATTCAATCTTAATATAGATAATACAACCTTATGAATCAGACAATAGACAATCTCTTGACCAGCCAACTTGACGCATGGGAAATGGCGCGTAACAACTACGCTGCCCTTAGCGGTGTGCAAGTGAAGGAACTGGACGTAAACGGTATTCCTTACAAGGTGCAGTTCAATCCTGCACGTATCGTTTCTTCGGGAGCAAAAGTAGACGCCAAGTCCATCAAGGAGCGTAAATGCTTCCTCTGTCCTGCCAATTTGCCGCCGGTACAGAAAGGCATCCCGTTCGAAGGACACTACCATGTTCTGGTCAATCCGTTCCCCATCTTTCCCCGCCATCTGACGATACCGGAAGTGGCACACGTAGACCAGCGAATAGCTGTCCGCTTCAATGATATGCTGGCACTGGCGCAGGCGCTGACGGATTACACGATATTCTATAACGGTCCTAAATGCGGTGCATCTGCCCCCGACCATGCACACTTCCAGGCCGGTAATAAAGGCTTTATGCCCATTGAGAAGGACTGGCGCGGACAAGTGGCGGGTAAAGTAGTGGATTACGGCGAAGCTACCCTTTGGTATCTGAACGATGCACCACGGGCCACACTTGTCATCGAGTCTGCCAATAAAAAACATGCTGCTGCGCTGTTCGATATCATTTACCATTCACTGGACATCAAACCGGAAGATGATGAACCGATGATGAATGTGCTGGCATGGCATGAAGATGGGAAATGGATAGTATGTATATTTCCACGTGCAAAGCACCGCCCGGCCTGCTATACAGCCGAAGGGGAGGCTAATCTGCTGAGTAGCCCTGCTTCCGTTGACCTTGGTGGAGTATTTATCACTCCGGTGGAAAAGGATTTTCTGAAGATAACAGCCGAAGATGTGGTGCAAATTCTGAGTGAGGTATGTCTTTCTGCCGATGATTTCCACCAGGTACGGCTACGAATTAAGGAGAAGATATAGTCAACTAAAATACGATTAGATATGGAAGAACCCAAAGTACACGTAGGCATATTGTTCGAACCGCAGATAGAGTTTATCCTGCTGAACCCATACCGCATCAACGGCATGGAAATCAGCGGTAAACAAGTGGTGACCTACAACGAAGGCAGAATACTGTGGAACGGACGCCTTTATGATGAACTCCTATTCGAACCGGTGAACGAAGCTACCGACGCCTTTGAACTGCTGGACGTCACCATCGGTATCAATTTCCACTGGGAACGCAAGGAAGACCAGCGTTTCCTGGGTGCCCTGAAGATTATCGTAGAAGATAATAAACTGACAGGTATCAACGTCATCCATGTGGAAGACTACCTGACAAGCGTAATCTCCAGTGAAATGAGTGCAACGGCTTCGCTGGAATTACTAAAAGCACACGCCGTCATTTCGCGCAGTTGGCTCCTTGCAAACCTTGGAGAAGTGAAGAGTGGAGAGTTGAGAGTTGAGAGTTCTATGCAGCGTAATAACCCTGATAGCACAGCCAACTCTCAACTCTCAACTCTCAACTCTCAACTTATCAAATGGTATGAACGCGACGCCCACACCCGCTTCGATGTCTGTGCCGACGATCATTGCCAACGTTACCAAGGCATCACCCGCGCTTCTACCGAAATCGTAAAGCAAGCCATTGCCGCCACCCGCGGACAGCTTCTGATGTCTGACGGCAAGATATGCGATGCCCGCTTTTCCAAATGCTGCGGCGGTGCATTCGAGGAATTTCAGTATTGCTGGGAAGATATTCCCCACTCGTATCTCCGCAAACAACGCGACTGGAAGGGGGAAGCTACAAGCTACGAGCTACAAACTACAAGTGCTATGCAGAATGACAGCGCAGCATTCGTAACTGGTAGTTCGTCACTTGTAGCTGACCTGACTCAGGAACCCGAAGCCATACGCTGGATACGTACCTCCCCGCCAGCATTCTGTAATACTACAGATAAGAAAGTCCTTTCCCAGGTACTGAATAACTACGATCAGGAGACTACCGACTTCTACCGTTGGAAAGTGGAGTACACTCAAGACGAGTTATCCGCACTGATATTGAAACGTTCCGGCGTGGACTATGGTCAAATCATCGACCTCATCCCTGTAGCCCGTGGTACCTCCGGTCGTCTCTGGAAACTGAAAATCGTAGGGACCAAGAAAACACTCACCATCGGCAAGGAGCTGGAAATACGTCGCACACTGTCTACTTCACACCTGTACAGTTCCGCATTCGTTGTAGATAAAGAAGACATCAGCAAAGAAGGCATCCCGGGACGCTTCATCCTCACCGGAGCCGGCTGGGGACACGGCGTAGGTCTTTGCCAGATAGGAGCTGCCGTTATGGGTGAACAAGGCTATAAGTATGACGCGATACTGCTGCACTACTACATCGGTGCAAGTATCGACAAACTATATGAATAATCTAACAAAACAATAACCTAATTAATATCATGAACAGTACAAAAAGAATATCACCGTGGGCATGGGTACCTACCTTATACTTTGCACAAGGCATTCCATACTTCATTGTAAACAACATCTCGGTACTGATGTTTGCCAAGATGGGTGTTCCCAATGGAGAGATGGCCTTGTTTACGAGTTTGCTGTACCTACCCTGGACCATCAAGCCCTTCTGGAGCCCGTTCATCGACATCATCAAGACAAAACGATGGTGGATTGTCTCCATGCAAATCCTGATGTCGATAGCATTCATTCTGTTGACACTGTCCATTCCGAAACCGGACGAAGCAATGATAGCAGCCGGAACAACTCCCATCAGCATGTTCACTATCACATTGTTTCTTTTCATCATTACGGCATTTGCTTCGGCCACACACGATATTGCCGCCGACGGCTTCTACATGCTGGCATTGAAGCAGAGCGACCAGGCGGCATTCGTCGGCATCCGAAGCACTTTCTATCGCCTTGCATCCATCTTCGGGCAAGGGGTACTCGTAGCCATTGCCGGTGCCATTGAGCTGAAGTACAAAAACATTCCACTGTCGTGGACTATCACGATGCTGGTTACAGCCGTCATCTTCAGTCTGGTGACTTTCTATCACCTCTTTGCAATACCCAAGCCTGCTACCGACAAATCTGTCCTGACACCGGGCACGGCCAGCGCAAAAGCCATATTCAAAGAGTTCGGACGCACGTTCGCCACTTACTTCACCAAATCCGGAGTATGGCTGGCCATCGCCTTTATGCTGCTCTACCGTCTGCCCGAAGCATTCCTCATCAAGATGTGCATGCCTTTCCTTGTGGCTTCCAAAGAAGCGGGAGGTCTGGAACTTTCCACGGCGGAAGTAGGTATCGTATACGGCACTATCGGAGTGATATTCCTTACCGTAGGCGGCATCCTGGGCGGATTGTTTGCATCGCGCATCGGACTGAAGAAATCCATCTGGTGGATGGCAGCATGCATGACGTTGCCTTGCCTGACATTCGTCTATCTCGCCATCGTCCAACCCGACAATCTGTTTGCCATCTCCACGGCCATCGCCATCGAGCAGTTCGGCTATGGATTCGGCTTCACCGCTTATATGCTCTACATGATGTACTTCTCCGAAGGTGAGTTCAAAACGTCGCACTATGCCATCTGCACTGCTTTCATGGCCTTGAGTATGATGATTCCGGGCATGTTTGCAGGTTACCTTCAGGAAGCAGTCGGCTATATCAACTTCTTCTGGATAGTAATCGTCTGCTGTGCCGCCACTATCGTGGTTACAGTGTTTGCCGACAGGAAGATTGACCCGACATACGGAAAGAAGTGATAAGCGGTAAGCGTTAAGTGATAAGTGATAAACAAGAAATCGTAAATTATAACTCATAACTCATGAAAAAACTCCTTCTCCTCTGTGTCCTCTGTGTCCTCTGTGGTGCAATGAAGGCGCAAAAGATTAAGATAAAGACCGGCATTGAAGTACTGAAAGAACAAAACTTCAAGTGTCTGGAAGGTAAACGCGTAGGTCTGATTACCAACCCTACCGGAGTGGACAACCAGATGAAATCCACCATCGATATCCTGCACGAAGCCCCCAATGTGAACCTGGTAGCCCTCTACGGACCGGAACATGGTGTACGCGGCGACGTACATGCAGGCGACCACGTGACGGACATCAAGGATGCCAACACCGGACTCCCCGTATACTCTCTTTACGGCAAAACCCGCAAGGCTACACCGGAAATGCTGAAAGACATTGACGTATTGGTATACGACATCCAGGATATCGGTTGCCGCTCATTCACCTATATCAGCACGATGGGGCTGGCTATGGAGGCTGCTGCCGAAAATGGCAAAGAATTCATCGTCTTGGACCGCCCCAACCCGGTGGGCGGATTGAAGATAGAAGGCAATCTTGTAGAAGACAATTGCATTTCTTTTGTCAGCCAGTTTAAAATTCCGTACCTTTACGGGCTCACTTGCGGCGAACTGGCACTGATGCTGAATGGAGAGAAAATGATGAAAGCGCAATGCAACCTGCACGTCGTAAAGATGAAAGGCTGGAAACGCAAGATGGACTATGTGCAGACAGGCCTGCAATGGGTACCCTCTTCCCCGCACATCCCACATCCGCACTCGGCGATATTCTATCCCGTAAGCGGCATTTTGGGTGAGTTGGGATACATGTCCATCGGCGTAGGCTATACCATACCGTTCCAGATGTTCGCCGTCCAATGGGTGGAAGCTGAAAAACTGGCCCGGAACCTGAACGCATTGAACGTGCCGGGTGTTGTATTCAGGCCGATGTACCTGAAACCTTTCTACTCCGTAGGAAAAGGCGAGTTGTTGCAAGGCGTACAAGTGCATATCATGGATGTGCAGAAAGCACCGTTGAGCGACATCCAGTTCCTGGTAATGCAGGAAGTGGCGGCACTCTACCCCGACCGCGCCGTATTTGACCATGCCGACAAGGGACGTTTCCGGATGTTCGACATGGTAAGCGGTTCAGAGGAGATACGCAAGAGGTTCTCACAGCGCAACCGTTGGGAAGATGTACGCGATTATTGGTATAAGGATGCAGAAGACTTCCGCAAGCTGTCGAAGCAATACTACTTATACAAATAACAGGACAAGAAAGAAGTAGTCCCGAAAAGGATAGGATTGAGCCCTATTCAGTCGTATACTCAATAGGGTTCAGTCGTATACTTAATGGGGTTCAGTCGTATACTCATTTCATCCCCTTCCACAGTATATTCTGGCGGGGGATAGAGTAAAGTTAAATTAATATACAATATGGCAAAGAGCAACTACATGGCCTTTCTGCACGATGCCTCCCAGGTCATCCCGCAAGAAAGGATATATACCGACGAACTGCGCCGGTTGGCATGGGGAACGGATGCGGGTTTCTACCGTCTCATTCCTCAAATCGTGATTCGTTCCAGCAGCGAAGAAGAAATCTCCGACCTGTTGAGATTGGCAAACCGCTACGGGCTGCCTGTGACGTTTCGTGCCGCAGGAACCAGTTTGTCCGGTCAAGCCATTAGTGACTCTATCCTGATAGTAGCCGGAAAACACTGGGAAAAGTACAGCATTTCTCCTGACCACGAACAGATTACGCTGCAACCGGGCATCATCGGTCAGCGGGTCAATGAGATTCTCGCAGCCTACGGGCGCAAATTTGCTCCGGACCCCGCCTCAGTAAAATCGGCCATGGTGGGCGGCATCGTCATGAATAACGCCTCAGGCATGAACTGCGGCACACATGCCAACAGTGACAAAGTGTTGCTCTCCGCCCGCATTGTACTGGCTGACGGCACAGTGCTGGACACAGGGGATGACATCTCCCGCGCCTCCTTCGAAGCCACACATACCGATTTCCTCAACCGCATATGCGAACTGCGTGATGAGATACGTGCCAACGAAGAACTCTCGGCACGCATCCGATATAAATACTCCATCAAGAACGTAACGGGACTGAACCTGCTTCCGTTCGTCCGCTTCGACGACCCGTTCGATATAATCGCCCATCTGATGGTAGGTTCGGAAGGTACGCTTGCATTCCTCTCACAAGTCACCATGCGCACGGAGTATGACTATCCGCACAAGGCAAGTGCAATGCTCTACTTCAAGAGTATAAAAGATGCCTGCCGGGCTGTGGTGGCAATGAAAGAGTTGACAAATGGCAAATCTTCATCTGCAGAAGACAAGTTGGTAAAAGGCGCCGAGTTGCTGGACTACAAGAGCCTTTCTTCCGTAGACGACCCCATATATATAAGGTATAAGCAAGAAGTCTCCGCCCCTTCCGGCCTGACTGCCGTGCTGACCGAAACCAAAGCCCGCACCCGCGAGGAACTGGAACAAAACATATCAGCTATCGAAGCATGTCTGGCAGCTTTCAGCACCTACGTCCCCGTGCACTTCACCGACCGCCCGGAAGAATATTCCAAGTACTGGGCCATCCGCTCGGGCATATTCCCTTCCGTAGGCGGCACGCGCCAGCCGGGAACTACCTGTCTCATCGAAGACGTAGCTTTCCACATCGAAGACCTGCCCGAAGCTACCGCCGACTTGCAGCAACTCATCGCCCGCCACGGCTATGATGATGCCTGCATTTATGGTCATGCCCTGGAAGGAAACTATCACTTCATCCTCAACCAGTCCTTCAGCACCGATGCCGAAGTGAAGAGGTATGAGGAATTGATGAATGACGTAAAATCACTGGTAGTCGATAAATATGACGGTTCGTTGAAAGCCGAACATGGAACCGGGCGTAATATGGCCCCCTTTGTGAAATATGAATGGGGGGAAGCGGCCTTTGAAGCTATGAAGACTGTAAAACAGTTGTTCGACCCGAAATGCCTACTCAATCCGGGTGTTATCTTCAATGATGACCCGCAATGTCATGTCAAGAACTTCAAGCCACTGCCGCTGTTAGCAGTTACAAGCTACGAGCTACAAGCTACGAGTGAAACAGCTACGGGCTACGAGTTACCAGCTACGAGTACTATGCAGGATGATGGCGCAGCACTGGTAGCTGGTAGCTCGTCACTTGTAGCTATTTCAGCCGATAAGTGCATCGAATGTGGCTTCTGCGAGGTGAACTGTTTATCTTGCGGATTCACCCTCTCTTCCCGTCAGCGTATTGTGTTGCAACGGGAAATATCACGTCTGAAACAAAGCGGAGAAGATCAGGAACGTCTGGCATTACTCGAAAAGCAATACCGCTATCCGGGCAATCAGACTTGTGCGGGTGATGGTCTTTGTTCCATGTCCTGCCCGATGAATATCAATACAGGGGACCTGACTCATATCATCCGCCAGGAATTGTTGCCGAAAGGTAGCCTCGGATATAAAGCAGGTGATTTCGTTGCCAATCATTTCGCAGGTGTAAAAAGTGCGTTGCGTCCTGTGCTGTCATTAGCCAATTTCGCGCATTCCGTATTAGGCACAAAAGCCATGAGCAGCATCACGAAAGGTATGCATAATGTATTGGGAATACCTTTGTGGACACCTGCCATGCCAAAGAGTTATAAAGCTACGAGTGAAACAGCTACGAGCTACAAGCTACAAGCTACGAGTACTATGCAGAATGATAGCGCAGCACTTGTAGCTGGTAGCTCGTCACTCGTAGCTGCTCCACTCGTAGCTGCTCCACTCGTAGCTGACAAAGTAGTCTACTTCCCCAGTTGCATCAACCAAACCATGGGTCTCCCTAAACGCTCCCCCGTGGAGCAGCCTTTGGTTAACAAGATGATTTCCCTCCTCCAAAAAGGCGGTTACGAAGTTATCTTCCCCAAGGATATGGACAAGCTCTGTTGCGGTACCATCTGGGAAAGCAAAGGCATGCTCGACATCGCCGACCGCAAGGCTGCCGAACTTGAAGCCTCCCTTTGGGAAGCCAGCGAGCAAGGCAAATACCCCGTACTTTGCGACCAAAGTCCCTGCCTGCACCGCATGCGCGAAACCATCAAAAAGATGAAACTCTACGAACCCGCCGAGTTCATCTATACTTTCCTGCGAGACCGTCTGGTCTTTACCCAGACCGACCGTCCCGTAGCCCTGCACATCACCTGCTCCATGCGCAAGATGAGACTGGCAGACACCATCATCTCCCTGGCCAAGCTTTGCTCCACGCATGTCATCATTCCCGAAGAAGTGGGTTGCTGTGGCTTTGCCGGTGACCGTGGCTTCACCTATCCCGAACTGAACTCATATGCCCTGCGCAAGCTCCGTCCGCAGATAGAAGCCTCCGGTGTCGCCATTGGTTACTCCAACAGCCGCACCTGCGAAATAGGACTAACAACCAATTCCGGCATTCCTTACGTCTCCATCGCTTACCTTGTAGACCAATGCACGAAGAGAGCAGAAAACAAAGAATAGCCCCCATTAATTGATAACTTATAACTAATAACTTAACACCCTTATTATCATGAGCAGTCAAACAAAAACCAACAAACGCATTCTTGCCCTCGACATCCTTCGCGGTGTCACCATCGCGGGCATGATAATGGTAAACAACCCCGGCACTTGGGGACATATATATGCCCCTCTGCGCCATGCTGAATGGAACGGTCTCACCCCAACCGACCTTGTCTTCCCCTTCTTCATGTTCATTATGGGTATCTCCACCTATATTTCCTTGAAGAAGTACAACTTCGAGTTCAGCCACGCTGCCGCTATGAAGATACTGAAACGTACTATTATCATCTTCCTCATCGGCCTTGCCATCGGCTGGTTTTCCAAGTTCTGTTACTACTGGACGAACCCCAGTGAAGGTATCGGCTTCGGCGCTCAACTCTGGGAAGCTGTATGGACATTCGACCGCATCCGCATCCTGGGTGTCATGCAACGCCTCGCTTTGTGCTACGGCGCCACCGCCATTATTGCCCTGACTATGAAGCACCGGCATATCCCCTACCTCATTGCCACCTTGCTGATAGGTTATTTTATCCTGCTGATGTGTGGCAACGGCTTTGCCTATAACGAAACCAACATACTCTCCATCGTAGACCGTGCCATCCTCACCCCCGCTCATATGTACAAGGATAACGGCATCGACCCCGAAGGACTTTTAAGCACCATTCCTTCCATCGCCCACGTATTACTGGGCTTCTGCGTAGGGCGGATGATGCTGGACGGCAACAAGGCACAAAGCCGTGAAGAGTTACTGAACTCCCACCTTATCAAGTTGTTTCTGGTAGGCGCCATCCTTACCTTTGCAGGTTTCCTGCTGAGCTACGGCTGCCCCATCAACAAGAAAATCTGGTCTCCCACTTTCGTCCTCACCACTTGCGGACTGGCCTCCAGTTTCCTTGCACTACTCATCTGGATCATCGATGTGAAAGGATATAAGAAATGGAGCACCTTCTTCGAAGCTTTCGGCGTCAACCCGCTATTCATGTATGTTCTGGGCGGAGTGCTCGGCATCCTGTTCGGCAGTATCAGGTTCCCCTGGGACGAGGCCAGCATCAGCATACACGGATTCTTATATAAGATAGTACTTATGCCCGTATTCGGTGAAACCGGCGGTTCACTGGCTTACGCCCTGCTCTTTGTAGCCATCAACTGGTGCATCGGCTATCAACTCTATAAACGGAAAATATACATCAAGATATAAGAATAAGTAGCGGAGTTACCAACATAGTAAACAATTAAAATTGAACGATATGATATTAATAGCAGACAGTGGTTCTACAAAAACCGATTGGTGCGTTGTAGAGAATGGTAAACTCATCCAGCAGATTTTTACGAAAGGTACCAATCCTTTCTTTCAGTCGGAAGAGGAAATCAGTAATGAAATTGCGACAGCGCTGCTGCCCCAGTTAAC
>CAMTFK010000050.1 GCA_947071285.1 uncultured Bacteroides sp.
ATAGGGCAAGAATTCCGTATAAAAGAAAGTCTCATATTTCCAACCCGGCATATCAAAATATCCGTTCCACTCCATATGAATATTTCCACCGGCATTCGGAGTAACAATAATCATCTCACACGCTTCTCCACTGGCTACAAGTCGATCCATGACATCTTTCACATGACCACGTTCAGTCCAAACCGGATTTGTCTCCCACATTCCATGCAAAAGATAGAGAACAGGATATTTTTTCTCTTTATTCTGTTCAAAGCTTTTGGGTAGAAAAACAGTATAGGCACGTTGGGCATTCAGCACTTCACTAAACAGAGTGTCCGTAACTACTTTACTCTGAATATTCCAAGGTGCATTTTGTGCATAACCAGACAGTGTATACATCATTACAGCCAACCATACAATTATCTTCTTCATTATGTTTTTATTTAAATTTCCCAGATTATTCATGTGAATCTGCAAAAATAAGGCATGAATCTGATCACAGCTTTATAATTTCAGATATTTCAATATCAATATTAGATATTACCCTATTCTTTCTTCAATAATCTAATATAAAAGACTCCACCGGCTATATTTCCCGGTTTACTACGGAAAGTTACAGTAACAGACTTCTTGCCATTAACCATTGTTGCCGGAATAGGATATTCCACATTTACCAGTTCCTTACGCTTCCATTTATCAACCAGATTCTCAGTCACCAGCAACTCGTCGTCAATTAAAATATCAAAAGTGCGGTTTCTGGTTTCATCCCCCCCAATAACGAACCATCAGGGATAAATCGCTCTCATCTCCCGTCATCATATTATACTGGAAATAGCCACCATTACGGGCATCACGCCAAGTTTCACCCTCAAAAGTTCCAGTAGTTGAATTTTCATATTTCATCATAATGTCCGCCTACATGACCGTCAAGGCCTTCCCAGTTCGGAAAACTCTCGCCCTTAGGCTGTAATCCGGCCTCTTTCAGAAAAGGAGCTAATAAACGATCAACATCATATTGCAGCAGTATCTGCACATTCAAATCGCATGCATGCTTAAAGGGGCCCTCCAGCAATTTCACCTGCCCTAATGGAAAAGTATTTGTATACAATTTGTCCTGAGCAAACATATTTGCAAAAAAAGCAACAAGGCAAAACAACACTGATAAAGCTCTTCTTCTATTCATAGTATTTCTTTGAGTAATTAATATATTGCAAAACAGTTCTTTTATTTGTGCTCCTGCACACTCTTCACAGAGGATGCAGGAAGATTTTATAAAATGCACAATTATATCAGGTTCTCGAAAAGAAGAGAACCGATATATCCCTGATATTATTTCTTTTCTATCAATTCTTTCACAAAAGGCTTCGGTTGATAATTACGATCAAAAAGTAACGGATAATCGCGGCGACCTCTCACCGGAAAATCATTCTTCCAAGAATCACCATCAGTTACTCCCCATGCCGTTACTCGGGTGATAACATCCGAATGCTTCATGAACAAGTTAAAGAAATCAGTCATTCTTGCATTCCACTCCTTAGAGATATTATCCGGCAGAGCTTCCAAATACGGATTCAACATTTTCCGGTAAGCTACAGTATCAGAAATGTTTGCACTCCGCTTAGCTGTTGGCAATGCACTCATATCCCACTCAGTAATCATCACTTTAGCACCTGTAGAGGCAAAAGCAAGAATACTTTCTTCAAACTCTTTCATATCCGGATAATCCATTCCCATATGTCCCTGCATACCGATGGCATCTACCCGCAGGCCTTTTTCCTTCATATCTTTCACTATCTTCACTACTGTATTGCGGCGACCTTCTACATTCATGCCATAATCATTGTAATAAAGTTCAGCATCCGGGTCTGCTTCATGGGCATATTGAAAAGCCAGAGGGATAAATTCTTCACCTAAAATTTCATAGAATTTCGTCTTGCGATAAGAGCCATCTTCTATAATAGCTTCATTCACAACATCCCATCCCTTAACACGTCCTTTATACCGCCCAACAACCGTATAAATATGGTCTTTCATCCGTTGCTTCAATACTTCCGGTGATACATTCTTCCCTTCGGAATCTGTACAAAACCATCGTGGTAGTTGAGAATGCCACATCAGGCAGTGTCCGACAATAAACATATCATTGTCTTCTCCAAACTTTACGAACTCGTCTGCCTGAGAGAAATTGTATCGATTTTCTTCCGGATGAATAACTGCACTCTTCATGCAGTTTTCGGCTACAACAGAATTAAAATGTTTTTTTATCAGTTGCACAGATTTCGTATCACGTCCTGATGATTGCGCCGTATTAATGGCAACACCAATGTGGAATTTATCACTCACTGCTTTTTTCAGAGAAGGTTCATCACCCTTTACAGGATTACTTCCCCAGGAATTTAAAGCAAATCCCATTAGTAATGCAAACAAAAGTTTTTTGTTTTTCATATTATTTTCTATTTTATCTTTAACTATAATTTCAGATATCTTTCCGGTTTCAAATGTAACAGATAGAAATAAAACAAGCTGTATTTTCATGCTACATAGTTATTCACTGATGTTACATCTTTAATGTCCATGTTACAAATTCTTTCAGAAACATTCCACTGTCTTCCTTACTACTAACATAAAAGATAAATTAACGCCCATACAAGAATTTCCTGTATGGGCGTTCTTTTATAGAGAGCTCTTATTTTCCAGCCAATCCATCAGCAAAACCTGCATAGGTATGCTTACGACTGTAGTTGGAATCCCAAAGACCTACGGGTTCCCCACCACGCCATCCAGAATCATTAGGAGCATCGGTAGCACACCATTGAGTGATACCATATTGCTGAGCAGCAGGGATAATCTCGAAGTACTTCTTCACGATGAACTTATAGTATTCTGCCATCGCTTTATGCTGAGCCTCGGTCATGTCTCCTGTTTTCACACTGGTACCGTTCTCGTCTATATAGCCCATATCAAGTTCAGATATCTTCACCAGCTTACCACTTTCTGCCAATATCTCGAACATCTTCACTACATGGTCTTCCTTGCTCTTTTGAGTAGCAGCATTGGCATAGCAAGATACATGCATCTGTGTACCGATACCGTCAATCTTCGTCTTACCATCAGCTTCCCACTTCTCAATCCAGTGTACCAAACTCTTGGCCTTCTTATTATCATCCCAATCTGATTCCAGATTATAGTCGTTGACAAAGAGCTTCAAAGGAGCAGTACCACCGTTTTCTGCATAATACTTGCGGGCAGCAGCTACAACAATGCGTACGTAATCCACATTACCCAAATAATCTTGCCAATAGAAATTATTCTTGGCATCTTCGGGAGAAACGTTGCTGGCTGATTGTAAGGTATAGAAACCTTCATCGTTACCACCACCGGAAATAGCTTCGTTCACTACATCCCATGCAGTTACATAACCACCGGTAGCTTTCATCATACCTTCTACCCAGTTGTTCATAGCCCAAGTAAGGGTGTCTTTCTTTTCTTCGGGAGTTAGCTCAATACTTGTCTGATTAGAAGAATATCCCTCACCTTCAGCAGACAATCCCTGATAGCCACTCCAACTGGTCCACCCCTCAATCGACTGGTTTTCAAAGCTAGAAGTATAAATATCCGACGTCCCATCTGAGAACACAACGTCATCTACATAAATAGTTCCCACAAAATCACCAAAATTAAAGGTAAACTTATCCACTTGTCCATGCCCTGGCGTAAATGTCAAACTGACATCTGCCCATTCGGCACCAATATTTAAGCCACCAGGATATCCTTGAGCGCCACCACTGGAAGACTGCGTAAATATAGTACAATTATATGTATCAGTTGCCTTGACCTTGGCTCTAAAAGTGTACGCTTTTCCTTCGGTCAACGGTGAAGCAAACTGATACCACACTTGTGAATCCCAATTATTGTTTTTCTTTTCCGTATTAGTCATAGTCAAGCAAAAACCAGCATTATCATTGCCTTCCTTGCCTATTTCATAGGAATATGAAGTCATCCAGCCTGGTCTTGTCCAACGGGATAAATCTTCAGTATCAAACGTACCACCTTCAATAAGATTTTCATCATCAGCAGAAGACAATGTCACATCGTCAAAACAAAGTTCCCCTTGAAACGTACCGAAACAGAAACGCAAACGGTTGATAGGAATATTCGCTGTAAATGTTATAGAGGTTTCCTCCCATTTATTATCAGCTGAAAAAGAAGGCAAATATTGCGTATCACCATCAATAATACCGGGCCAGAAATTATAGGATACCGCTGAAGTAGCCTTAGCCTTCATCGAAATCACATATTCTTTACCTACTACGAGTGGTTCGGCAAGATCATAATAAATCTCACGGTCCCAAGGATTAGCCCCTGCTTCCGGCACTGTAATATGCAAAAACTTGTTGGACGCATTCGGATCAACAGGCAGAGGTATCGGAGCAATCAATCCGTTTAGATACTTGTTATTCTGTTGTGCATGCCAAGCCAAAGTATGTCCATAAATGGTAAGACCATCGGCTTTAGCCGCAGAAACAAAATTTTGCACAGCATCAAAATTCATTGCTCCATCATTACCCACACATGATGCATATTTCATGGCATTGCCTGCCGTCATTTCATGGAAATTAGTATTGGCAAGACGTGTCACAACTCCTGATTTCAAATAGTCGTTTACAGCCAGTGCAATTCCCAACTTAAAGTCGGGATTGGCACTGCTGCTTACACAACTTTTCAAGACATCATAGTCGTTGAGGTATTCCATACCTGCAATAGAAGCAGGTTTCTCAACTTCGAATGCCAACGGTTTGTCGTCCACACACGAAGCAGTAACGACAGCCGTTAAAAGCATTGCTCCCAATATATTCTTTGTATGTTTCATATAAATATTATTTTTTAATAAGAAACCAAATTGTTATTTCTTCACAGGAGTAAACCATTCAGCCTTCACACCACGGTAATGAGCCACCAAAGTGTCTTTCGTAGCACAATGGATGCCATCGTAGTCCATGGTATAATCCAGATAGATCACATCACGATCTTTGTTGCCCCAGCTGTTCTTGTCACCTTTAGCCACAAATTTACCCGTACCGGTAGCTGCCACGCCTTCGGTGTTTGAAGTAATGGTGCAATTTCCGCTTTCGTCGAAGCTAAGCAACAAATTGCTTTCAATATTCTCTCCGGCAGCATTTTTAGTGGGACGTGCCCACTGCACTGTATTCAGACCTACAGTGCTGAATCCGTTAATGGTTTCATCCTTCTCTACATAAGCAGCATGACGAACCTCTGTACCGGTTTTGTTGCCACTATAAGTATCAACACCCCGACGCAGATAATGCGAATCGTACTTACTGATGTACTTCACAGCATAGAGAACATAGTCTTTGGATTGCACTTCCCAATCGTCCTTGTTTAAGCGATGCGGAGTAGCAACCGAAGGCTTTCCCTCCAAGATGGTATCGGCATTCTGCACACCGGTCATCACTACCGGAATAACATAGTTCAACTTCGTTGACTTAGGGTCATTGAAGAAGGCATCGGTCAAATTCACAGTGACACCACCCAACACTTTACCCTTCGGGATAACAATCTTGTCATCGCTCAGCGTATAGTGCGTAGAAGGCAGAGGCTCCAAATCACCTTTAGTGCTTTCGAAAGCAAAGCCATCGCACAACGAGTTGTCTACCCGGATGCCGATTTCCACATTCTTCTTGTTATCATATATACCGCCTATGGTGGCCATAATCTGGCATTTATGTTCATTGTCCATTGAGTTATCCACCGTTTCATCTTCACCTAGGGTGATGGTGCGGTTGGGGCTTTGATAGGCAAAGTAAACCGCAGAATATTTGTAGTCGGGAAAGTCCCAGTCACCGTTTTCGCATGCTGTGAATAAGACACCCGCCATAGCGGCTATTATAAAGAATGATTTTTTCATTACGCTTTTCATTTATTCAGTTTATATAAATTCGTTTACATATAGCCTGTTACTTACCATCCTTTGTTCTGGATGAGAGCATCAAACTTCAACACTTCGCTATAAGGCACAGGACCGTAGTACATGTAATCCTTGTAGTCGCGTCTTTCCACGTCTACCACCTCGTAGTTGGTTCCCGTAATCTTCATGCCCTTTACGGTTTCGTTCAGCTTGCTGAGGTCTACCTTCCAGCGGCGCAAATCCCAGAAGCGGAAACCTTCGAAGCAAAGCTCCAGACGACGCTCATTGCGGATGAGTTCACGCATTTTGTCCTGGTCTCCTTTTATCGACTCCAGATAGGGGTCTGCACCATCTACACCAACACCGGCACGCTTGCGGATAGCCTTAACCACGTCGTAGGCCGAGTAGCTGTGTGTGCCCTTGCCTTGCGGTCCCCAAGCCTCGTTGGCTGCTTCGGCATAACCCAGGAAGATTTCGGTGTAGCGAATCCAAGGTTTGACATGATAGCCATTGGTGGTGTTGCTGGGATTAGCATTCACGTTCATATCCAGGAACTTGCGCAAATAGTATCCGGTACGTGTAGAAGCACCGTCGAACTTGTTCATGGCATCATTGTTGGTACCGTCTACAGCAGTAGTGATGACACTACTTGCATTACCGGCTTTGCTACCATTATAGATGATGTACATGGTCAGACGAGGGTCGCGATTGTCATACGGTTTTTTGTCATCATATTCGCTCAGCGGGTCGTTGATGGGATAACCGTTCGCAGCAGGGAATGCGTCTACCAGATTTTGTGAAGGATTTACACGTCCCTTGCCGAAGAGAGAAGGAGGATACTGATCCTTTTCAAGAGCGGCGCTCTCGTTCTTGTTGCTTCGCCACAAGAATTCGGGACGGTTGTAGCCTGCCTTCATTTCTTTGATAGCGTTGGCTTCTTCGTACCACTTGTTACCCGTGGGGTCGATATTAGCAATAGGGTCACTGCCAAGATTAGCCAGCACTTCGGCCATACTGTTGGCAGCCTGCTCCCAAGTTACCCCAGAGCCTGCACTATAGGCAGGACTGGCAGCAAGCAGAGCAGCCTGTGCACGAACGGCACGAGCCACACGGGCGCTCATACGATTCTTGGCATGGTCGCCAAACACACGGTTGTATTGGGCAAGGTCGGCACCCATCTGAGCATATTTTGCGGGGGGGGCACTGCCTTCCGCCAAATCACCATACTCATCGGGCAGCATTTCGATAGCTTTCTCCACGTCTCTGTTCAGTTGCTCAATACACTCACTGAAGGTGTTGCGCGGCTTGTTAAAGTCCGAAGTAGTGGTTTCCGACTCCAGCAGGATGGGTATGCCCAACAACTGTCCGTCTTCACCATATCCGCCACAACTCAGCAACAAATGATACATATAAAGTGCACGCATACCGTATGCATCACCTTGGAAACGCACTTTGAAAAGGTCGGAAGCCACTTTGTCTTTAGCCCATTCCACATTCTCGGATATTTCCAGAAATTGGTTGAGGTATTGCCATGAGGCACGCAGGTATTGCCAATTGTCCATGGGATTGTTGTCCGAACGCCAGGAACCGGTAGCCATCTTCAAATAATTATTTCCGATGTCATTGGATACAGCGTCATCAGTAGCTACATCAGTAAACTTCCAAGAATTAGCGTTTTCACCCAGCGGATTACTGATATAAGCATGGCCCAACAGACCAACAGCCCACGAAGGCATATTCTCCAAGTCGGACGACTGTTTGTGGTTCTCTATCGCCGGCTCAAACAAGTCGTCGCAAGCAGAGAATGCCATCAATAATGCCGCTGATAAGATTATATTTTTCAGTTTCATAACTTCTTATTTTTTAAAAGTATTCAATTAATCTTTTCCTTAGAACGTGCCCTTGAAACCAAGTTGGTAGAAACGTGTCTGAGGCGCACCGCCTACGTTCAGTTCCAGCGCTTTGCGTTCTTTCGCAATGGTGAGCAGGTTGTTTGCATTGGCAAAGAAGCTCAAACCTTTGATGAAAGTACCTCTTAATACTCTTTGAGGCATCTTGTAAGTCAGTTGAACCTGAGTAAGGTTAAAGCGGTCGTTCTTGTACATCCAGAAGTCCGAAGTGCGGTAATTGTTAGCACCGTCGGTGGTTGTCAGTCTCGGATAGGTAGCCGTAGCTGCCGTCTCGGGAGTCCAGCGGTTGCGCACTTCTTCAGAGTACTTACCATCACCTTTTACCCAGTAGTATGAATTGTCTTTCATGCCATAGCCGCCTATATAGAGGTTACCCATGGCATAGAGGGTAAAGTCTTTCCACGCTACAGTGAGGTTGATACCACTCATGAAAGGAGAATCCCAGCGCCCCAGCATTACGCGGTCGTTATTATCAATCTTACCATCATTATTCTGGTCTTTATAGCGGATATCGCCCGGCTTCACGTCACCAAATGTCTGCGTAGGAGCACTTTCAATTTCGGCTTGGCTTTGGAAGAAACCTTCACTCTGCAAGCCCCAGTGTCCGTTCAAAGGACGATCTATAGCCGACAGATAGTCGAATTCTACGTTTTCATCGCGCTTTTTGGCAATGCTCTTATAGTACATACCGCTTACACCGAGGGTAAGATTCACTTCACCCACCTTTTTATTGGCATACACACTGAAATCAAAACCTGTACGCTTATCTTCATTGTAGTTTATGAAAGGAATGATAGAAGATGTGGGAGAGCCAGTCTGGGTGAAATAGTTGGGATACAACGAACTGGTACGGGCCAATCCGCCATCCATCTTACTGCTGAAGAAGTTGAAGTCGAAATTTAACAGCCTGTTCAGCAAAGAACCGCGCAAACCTACAGTAAACTCTTTACGCTTCACATAGGTCATGTCGAGGTTATCGCCCCGTTGGAACTCAGTGGCAGCCAAACCGCCATTGTCACCCCAACTGTACCATCCGCCCGACTGGATCACTGCCTTATAAAGGAAGTAACCGTCTACATTCTCGGAAGACGTGATATCGAGATCTTGATTGATAATACCCGCCGAAGCGGTAAGCATCAAGTCATCGAAGATAGAGTTTTCCATAAACGATTCTTTAGCCAGGTTCCAGCCCAAAGTCAGTGTGGGAGAGAAAGCAAAGCGATTGCCTTCGGGCAACTTGGTAGAATAAGGCATTGCGGCACTGAAGTCAGCATAATATTTGTGCTGATAGTTATACGATGCCTGAAAACCTAAGTTGGCATTGGTAGTGCGGTGATAACGTCCGCTCTGCTGTGTTTGCCAGGCATTGGCCAAAACCATACCGAAGATATTATGGTCGGCATTGATAGTGCGTTGGTAGTCGAACTGGCCCGACACATTGTAGGTGTATCGATAAGCCGAATTATCAATGTTTTCGCTGCCGCTCTTCTCGTCCTTGCCATACTGCGTGATGCCTGTGATGACATCCTTTCCGTTATAGTTGCTCCATACCGGTGCAAAGGTGGCATAACTGCTTTTATATCCCTGATTATAGGTAGAAGCATAGTCAATACCATATTTAGCACGGAAATAAAGCCCTTTGAGCAATGGAGAAAGATTGATGTCAAAGCGCGTATTGAACTGGAACTGACGGCTCACAAACTTGCTGTCGCCGGCTGCGTATGCATCTGCCACCGGATTGGTGGGATTTTGCTGCGTACCGCCGAAGAAGAATTTGCCATCTTGAATGTAGCTACTGTTGAGCACCATGTTCAATGAGTTCTTATCATTCGCTTCGATATAGCTCAGAGGGATGAACGGAGTCACCAAGTGCGGACGCAACGTGGCGGCTTGTCCCCACCAATCTACACTGGCAGCATACGAATCATAGAAAGTAACATTGGCATCGGCCTGTGCTTTGATGAGTTTGTGCAACTCCATATCCACATTACCGCGAACGAAGAAACGGCTAATGTAATTATCTTCTGTTTTTCCTACCTTCAGGAGCGATGACTCGCGATAATAACCTGTAGTAGTGTAATACCTCACCTTCCCGCTACCGCCGGAGATTTCGGCTATCGCTTCGGAACGGTTGTATGCTTTCTTCAGATAGTCCGAAGAGTACATATCAAAATCGGGATAGCGATAGGGATTCGATCCGGATGCATGATTATAAATCGTTTCAGGTGAGTAGTTGATAGCCTGGCCATCATTCACACGAGCCTCGTTGTAGAGGGTCATATACTCTGCCGAACCCAAATATTTGGGATAAGACTTAGGAGTGTAGAAGCCGGAATTAGCATGAATGTTTATTCTGAGATCGCCTATCTCGCCACGCTTGGTGGTGATGGAGATAACACCTTTGGCTGCACGCGGGCCATAGAGCACTACAGCCGAAGCTCCTTTTAAAAGCGTAATCTGGTCTATCTCGTGAGGAAGCACGTTGTTTGCATCACGCACCATACCATCTATGATAACGAGGTATTCGGTGTTTCCCCAGATGTTACCGTTGAAACCGCCTACCGCATTGTCTACAAAGCCTAAACTATTGTTCGAATATGCTTTTTCTGACATTTCCTTCATATCGATGACCGATACTCCTCCCAACAGATCGTTTCGATCTACGGAACGGAATGCCACTTGTACCTTTGGCAGCGTATCGGTCTGGATAGCTTCCACCAAGTCGGCCAGCGTCTCTTGAGCGGCAACAGGTGTGTTAGTGAAAGCCAACGCCGCACAAAATACAAGTCCTTTATATATATGTTTCATTTGATTAGAGTTTTTACGTTAATAAAACCATTACCAGCCGGGATTTTGGTAGAACTCCGGATACATTGTCACATCGTCTGTCTTAAACGGTAACCAATAGTGCTTGCCCGAAAGTTTGCGCTCTGTCACAACCACTTCGCGGAAATTGCGTACCTTGCGTTCTTTGGGATCGGCTGTAGGATCGAATTCCTCTGCACGGTCAAACTTCTGCATGGTCTTGATATTATAAGGATACTCGGTCAGCAGTTTCCAGCGACGCAAGTCGTTGAAACGATGGCCTTCGAAAGCCAACTCAACGGCACGTTCGCGGCGAACCTCACCCATGAATTTTTCCAAGTCAGCGGTGTAAGCAGTAGCAACACCTTCCACACCTGCACGTTCGCGAACTACATTGACTGCATCAACGGCACTCTTTGTAAAAGTGGCAGCCTTAGCATTAGGCGAATCATAACCTTGGGCAACAGCCTCGGCATACAACAGATATACTTCTGCCAGACGCAACCAAGACAAGTGGAAGTGAGTAGCCTTACCATAACCATAGTCACTATCATCCTTATTGGCACCCACCGGGATGAACTTGTAATTGAAGTAACCCGTACGACTGGTAGTGCGAGGATCGTTACAGCAGTTACCGCCATCATAAAGGTTGGCGTACTGATATTGCTTGTTATTGTCTGATGGTGCCTTAATCATCTGCACACCGTCATAAATAAAGTTATTATAGAAACGCGGGTCGCGGCCTTTCCAAGGTTGTTCATCATTGAACTCAGATTGGGGGTCATTAAGAGGCAGACCGTTTGCCATACCAAAGTAGTTTACATAGTTGGCAGCAGGACAGAGAATAATACCGTCACCTTCGCAAATAGCTGCAAGCTGGTAGGAGTTCATCTGACGCCAGTATGAGTCGGCACCGAAAGTAGGGCTGCGCATAATGGCTTCCGTACCACCGGGCATCAGCCAGTTCTGTTCTTTGGTGTAGAACAGTGAACTGTATTTATCGAAGCTTACCATAGCATATTGAGTTTGACCAGCTTCTACCATATTAAGCACTGTGCCCAATACTTCGGCAGCACGCTTACAGTAGTCGGCATTGTAAGAGCGATTGTTATTTTCGCCGCCATTCTGCATTAAGGGGCTACCTGCATAAAGCAAAGTCTTACCTAAATAAGAGAGTGCCCAAATCTTGTTGGGACGGAAGGCATTGTTACCCTTGGTGCGGTTACCTGTAGTAGTATTATCCCAATCAATAGGAAGCAGGTCAGCAGCACGCTGGAAGTCGGCTGCCATCTTCTCAGCATTTTCTTGATAGCTTTCGCGCGGCAAGTTGAACTGGGCATCGGGAGCAAGAGGCTCCAGCATATAAGGCAAACCGCCCCAATAGGTTGTAAGCTGGAAATAAATCCAGGCACGGAAGAAGTAAAGCTGACCTTCAATAAATTCACGCTCCTCTTGTGTGGCATCTTTCAACATACCGTTCTCCAAGGCTTCAATACCAAGGTTGGCCTGACGGATGGCATACCATCCACCACCCCAAAGGGACTTAGCAAACCGATCGCCATCTACTTTCCAATTTCTATCCAGGAAGCAATCGCCTTTGTTGAAATAACTACGATAATTACCACCATCAATGGCATAACCCATCAGATATTCACCGTTTCCGGTTGTAATAACCTCATCGTCACCCCAGTTGAAAGAGCTTACCCAATTGTGCTTGGCTACATCCGGGATAACGTTGTAGATTACTTCAACAAATCCTTGGAAGTTATTGAAATTTTTAAACGCGTCTTCCCGAGAAAGCACAGAGTCAGAATCCCTGTCCAGATAGTCGGTACATGAAGTAAACATGAGACCGGCAGAGAAGAATGCAAATAGTATGTAAATAATCTTATTTTTCATCTTGCTTTCGGATTAAAGTGTGATTTTAAAACCTAAATTGAAACGACGTTGAGTGGGATAAGCACTCCATCCACCGGTATTCGACTCACGGTCGTCGGGCATATCGGTCCAGAGGAAGAGGTTGTTACCATTTACAAACAACTTCAAACTGCTCAATCCCGAAGCCTTCAGCCATTTCTCTTTAGAGAAGGTGTAAGACAATTCGGCATACTTCAAACGCATATATGAACCGTCGAAAAGGAAACGAGTACCATCGGTATACTTGCTTGTCTGGTTCAGCCAGCGAGGCAGAGGCACATCGGCTGTCTGATTGTCGGGACTCCAGTAGCTGCCTTCGTGGAAAGCAGTGTTGCGGGTGCCGCCCAAGCTGGAAAGTCCTACCGAACGGTTTACGTTGTTCACACCATAGAATTGAACGAAGAAACTCCAACCTTTGTAGTCGAAACCTACCTGAAGGTTCATCGTATTCTGCGGAGTATCAGTGAAACCGTATGGTATGTTATCGTTTACGGAAATAACACCATCGGCATCGTAGTCAAGAATGATATAATTACCGGGCTTACGACCGCTATCATATTCATCGTGTGCTGTGCTACCATAAAGTTCATCCCAGCTGTTGTAATAGCCATGATCTACGTATGAGTAGGTTTGTCCGATAGACTTACCGGCCTTTTTCTGATATTCGGGCTTCAGGAGAGGATCATCCGCTTCCTTAATCTTGCTCACGGCATGGGTCAGCGAGGCATTACCCCAAATGCGCCAGTTATCATTCAGTTGCTTGTTCCAGCGTATGTCGAACTCAAAACCTTCACTGTCTACCTTACCAAGGTTGGCCACGGGAGCAGATGCACCGAAATAGGAAGGAACGGCACGGTTTCCACCAGTAATCAAGATGTCGGTACGTTTCTCCTTAAAATAGTCGAATGAACCGGAGATTATTCCGCCAAAGAGGGCGAAGTCGGCAGCGATATCCAGCTTGGTAGCCACTTCCCACTGCAGGTTGGGATTACCCAACTGGCTTTGTTGCCACCATGAGTATGGACTCTTGGCGGGATCTACTCCCGTCAACGACTGGCGATAGCTGCCACCATTGCTCCAAGTGTCCATATAGAGCCAACGTCCGTTTACGTTGTCATCTCCAATTTCACCATACGAAGCACGCAACTTCAGCATATCGAGCCACTTCAGATTCAGTTTCTTCACCAAAGGTTCTTCCGAAACCATCCAACCGATGGCACCTGAATTGAAGAAAGCAAAACGATTTTCTTTGGCAAAGATTTCAGAACCGTTGTAGGCACCGTTATACTCTACCATATAGCGGCTAGCATAATCGTAAGTAGCACGGAACACCCAGTTTTCACGATAGTGGGGTTGTTCGCTACCGGTGGCATACTGCTCACGGCTGAAGTTACCCATACCGCCCACCGTATGATTGCCAAACTTATTGGAGTAATTCACTTGTGCGGAGTAATTCATACGACGGTATGTAGCCCAGTTTTGAACAGAACCGGCACCAGTCTTCCATGCATTGTTGTTCTTGAAGTCAAACTTATATAAGGCGTCTGTACTGGTGTTGGTATACTCAATACCCGTATCAGGATCAATCCATTTGTGAGCTTCAGCTTCCCAGTCAGTCGTATCATCCACACCACGGCCTGTTTCACGGAAAGCATTATCAAAAGCCAGCTTAGCCTGTACGTTCAATCCCTTAAGCAGGAAACCAAGGTCTTGTTCGAGGGTAAAGTCAGTATTCAAACGGTCGTCGGTGGTATAGCCGATACCGTTTACACTAAGGTCTTCATAACTATTAGTAGCAGCCTGAGTCTCGTTAGGTTTGTAATATCCGAAAGTACCATCGCTATATACAGGCATAAACGAGTCGGGAGCAATGCCATAGAAAGCACTCCACACCAGATTTTCATACTGCCCCTGCGTGGCCTTCTTCACTGCATGCGACCCGGAGAGGTTGACACGCAGTTTAGTGGTCTTCGTCAGGTTGAAGTCGAGGTTGCTTCGCACATTGATACGGTCGTAGCTGAATCCGGGGTCGTAACCTTTTGTGTTGGTTACCTTCTTATATATATCACCCTCGTGCGCAAAGTCTACGGCAGCAAAGTATTTCACGAACTTCGTACCTCCACTGATATTTACGTTGGCATTATACGATGTAGCCACATCCTTCAGCAGATAGTCCACCCAGTCTACATTGGGATAGCGTTCAGCTTCGGCTAGATTGGCGGGATGGCGGTATTTGTTCAATCTGTCCTGCGTCAGGTAGTAACTCCAGGAGTCGGGATGATATGCCAACTCACTCATTATAGATTTATTACGAAGGTCAAGCGCATCATACGAGTCCATCATGTCAGGCAGTTTGGAGTATGTCTTCAAGGTTGTACTGGCATTGATGTTGATTACAGCCTTACCTTCTTCGCCACGCTTAGTGGTAATCAAGATTACACCGTTGGCACCACGCACACCGAATACGGCTGTTGCCGATGCATCTTTCAATACGGAGATGGTGGCCACAGAGTTGATGTCCACCGAGTTCATGGGGCGTTCTACACCGTCCACCAGCACAAGCGGGTCGCTTGAGTTCCACGATGTCACACCACGAATGGTGATTTTCGGATCTTCGTCACCCGGCTTCCCGGTGGTGGTCATGGTTACCACACCGGGAAGGTTACCAGTCAGGGCTTGCCCTAAACTTGTCACACCACCGGTACGTTCCAAAGCCTTCGAATTGGTCTGTGCGATAGCACCTACCACCGAAGCTTTCTTCTGCTGGCCAAAACCTACTACTACTACTTCTTCCAGTTGTTGGCTATCATCTTCCAATACAACTCTTATCGGCTTCTGAGCTGTTGCTTTTACTTCTTGTGTTGTCATACCGATAAATGAAACAACAAGAGTTACATTGTCATGAGGAACAGCCAGCGTGAAATTTCCATCTATATCTGATATCGTACCTATTGAATTATTCCCTTTCACTACGATGGAAGCACCAATAACCGTTTCACCGTTACCGTCCAATACTGTTCCTTTTACCGTTACCCCATTTTGCGCTAAAGTTGGCAGACAACTCAATAGCAACAAAAAGAATAGGTAAGGAATCTTTTGAATTTTCTTTGTTACATTTTTCATTACCATTAGTTTAAGATATTAATAACTACATTCTCTTTTACTTAGCTATTTTAGGAATAGCCTTAACTGTCATCATACTTGCATTTCATAATTAATTAGCCTTTAAGATTAATAGATAAATTATCAGCGTTTATATTATTGCTACATTTCTTCACATTTAGGACTATTCTCGAGAGGAAAGCGTTTTTCACTTGGTGTTTTCCAATCATTAGAACAGGCTTCTTCACGGCAACAAATGTATCCAACTAAAATGAAACAGTTGACACGATCATGCTACACAGTTTTTTGATAGCATTACATCTTTATTTTCGATGTTACATTTTTCTTTGACGGCATTACAGATTCGCTCACAAAACTCTGATAACAAAAGCATTGCAAACAATTAAAATGTCATAAATTCAAGAAGTATTTTCAGCAATAACAGCCTATTTGAGAAGAAAAAAGTAGAAGAAAAAAGAGTCGCAAAACAGCACTTAAATACAAGAAAATATGAAGTGGTAACGTACTACAAAAGATATGTAACCTATCTGTTAGAGCCTAAAAAAGCTTATTATCCCTTTATCGGGCAAATACATTCATTAACACTTCAAACAAAAGGCTAAACCTAAACATGACGTTGCAGGAAAGAGAAACGATATCATAATATGTAAAGAGGAGCTGAATTTAATTCATTACTGAGCGGTTATGAATCAGTTACGAGCTACGGGCTACAAGCTACAAGTGCCTTTCAGAACATAGCGCAGCCACTTGTAGCTTGTAGCCTGTAGCTCGTAACTTTATTCCTTTCAAGCACGAGTATGCATATTACCCGAATGTTTTCACCCCTAGGTTCATTGTTTCAACAGATTTTCGTACCGCCCTATTCATGGTAAATAGCGGGTGAAGAAACATAAGAGAAGATAACCTTTCTTTAGTTTCACAGCCTTCACTCTGATACCAAACATAGTTACGCCCTGGAACAAGTAATGATCTTTCGGGGTGAAAGGAGTGAATACCCGAATACGATTGTTTTAATGATTAGGCTTCACCATATCCTTCTATTAATTAAGCATTTAAAAGAGACCGTGAAAAAGGTGAATGGTTGATATTAACTCTATTGTAGCAAAGTTTCATCGCCTCACGGTGAGACTATGAGATAATCCGATTCAAACGATAAATAGGAACGCTGTAACCGCTTAGATATGAAGTGTTTATTCGGTAAGCTTTCAGAGCGCGTTCCGAAAGCTTACCGAACGTATTCCGAAAGCTTTCGGAATACGTTCAATAAGCTGAAAGTATGGTTTAGTTTGTAGTTAATTCACTTCCATTTGGAACGGCGAAGCCGGAAGTCCTGCCTTATTCTTCAAATTAACCTCCTGGGGATTATCATCCCAAGCATAACGCACTTTCACCGGTTGAGGAATATCTTTGCTCCGGACAATCACTTTATTACCTTCTATGGTAGCCTCAGCCCACCTGAAACGTCCGTCTTTTCCGGCCAGTGCAAAGCCCTTCAACTCATTTACCGGCATCAGGTCGTCCGTGCCTTCTTCAAAAGAAAGAATGACTTTTCCATCTTCCACCGATACAGCAGTGCACAACGGACCACTATGAATTACATCCTTATGCCCATATACCTGCTTCTTTACCTGAAGAGCTATCCGTCTTGCCAGTTCTTTCTTATTAAGCGGATGAATATCATTCCATTCCCCTAAATCTATAGCCACCACCAAAGAGGTTTTGGGTAACTTCAAAGTAACCTGCCGTTGAGCCTCACGCATACCTGCCCAGCCACTTTCCACCGGCTGCTGATGAGTCTGCATGAAATTAGGCAACTGCATGATGAAGAAAGGAAGATTTTCATCAGCCAGTTTTTCACGCCAATCTTTAAGCATGGCACTCAATAATGCTTCATACTCATTAGGTCTGCCTGCATTCGATTCGCCCTGATACCACAAAGCGCCCTTGAAGGCAAGATTCCGTAAAGGGGAAATCATCGAATTATACATACCGGTCGGGATGTTCTGAAAAGACACCCCGCCTCTCCCCGCAGGCATTTCACAACCTAACTTATACTTCCATTGCTCAGTCAAACGTACCGTATCCCCATCTATCGCCAGGCAATAGGGTTTGTCTTTCACAAAGCTGGGGCGACCACCGGAATTAATGAGGCGAACCGTAACCAAATTCTCACCGCTTCTCAACACTGATGCCGGAACTTTATAGATACGGGGCGGATATTGATAAGACGTAGTACCTACAAACACACCATTCACATATACCGAGTCCGCATTAACCATGCATCCCAAACGTAATATAGCATCTTTATCTGCCTGTGCGGATGTCAGACGGATATGTTGGCGGAACCAATGCGATCCGCTGACCGGATAGCCATTCTTGTCCCCCAAGCGATAAGAGAACATGTTTACAGTCTCCCAATCAGAATCATTCAAGCCGGGTTCATACCACTTTACCGGAGCATGAAGTCCTTCATCACCTTTATATAAAGAGAGATTCCAGAATCTCGACATCATTCCGCCCGCCTTATTCACCAAGGCCTTGTATTCATCAGAATTATACAGATCTCTCTCACGCAGATATTTCGGGAATGCCTGTAAGGCATCCTCACTCATCCACGCCTCGATAGCGCTGCCTCCCCAACTCGAATTAATGATTCCTACAGGAACTTTCGTCTCATTATACATCTCTATGGCAAAGAAATAGGGCAATGCTGCATACGACTGCGCAACTTCCGGTGCCAGAGAGGTCCAGTTCATTTGCGAAATATCCTCTTTCGGACCATGCAAATCATTGCCGTAAGGAGTTTTTACATAGCGAATCATCGGATTTTCATAAACAGCAGTCTCTTTGCCGAACATATCCGCTACCCTCGCCACAGTCAATTCCATATTAGACTGTCCCGAACACAACCAAACATCACCTATCAGAATATCCTTCACAAGAATGTCGTTCACAGCCATCTCATAAGGACCACCTGCCTTCATAGCCGGAAGTTCCACCTGCCATTTGCCATGTTCATCCGCTTTCGTCGTGTACTTCTTTTTCTTGAATGTCACCACTACATCTTCACCGGCATCGGCAGTACCCCAAACTTTTATGGAACGTTCGCGTTGCAACACCATTCCATCTGAAAGAACAGATGGAAGCTTAACTTTGGCCTCAGCTAGCATAGAGCACAAGCAGGCCACCGCTACTAATAAAACAGACTTGTAATTCATATATATAAGAAATGTTTTTTAAGTTTCCGGCGTAATGCCGGAGTACAACTTCTATTCATATCAGTCACTATTTGATGGAACTCTCAGGAGCACCCAGGAACGAAGGTTTCAATCCTCCGAAATCAATCATAACCTTCTGCATGACGAGTGCCGGGTCGAGCGGACGGATGCGCAAAGTATGTTTCGCTCTCTTATCACATTGATGTTTCGTCTGAGTTGTGATAATATGCTCTGCCTGTAGCCTGCCGAGTTCACCTTTATAATCACCGTTGATATTGACAATTTGTTCTTCACCTCCATCCAAGCTGACCGCATAACGCAGTCCTTTATAGTCATTGAAGTTCAGAGTCGAAGAGAAACGTACGATAACAGTTGCTTCACCACTCTTTTCCGTCTCGAAATCATATTCCAGATACATGCTTTCCTCCGGAGTAGCAGTGCAGGGCGAGGTGGTGACTGCTGACAGGGTACGTCCCAGGTTAGGGATTGTAATCCACTTGGCAGAAGCACAGTCGGCAGAACGGGCGTAATGTTCCGCTTCGATGGATATGTAGCCATCCTTCTCTACAAAAACAGGAGGTGCAGGAGCTATACGGGGTTCGGGAAGCAAAGTGACCTTAGGCATGATGTTATGCCTCGGATCATTCCAGGATCTATAGCCTATGTGCGTCTGATCCATGATATGATTCCATTTGCCACCACTCATTACATGGTTATAATGATAAGTCAATACGGAGTCGCGTTCAAAGTATTCGCGCACTTTACCCGCCCATTTATTGGCTTTCACATCACCGGCTTCCGCCAGTTTGCGGTTCATAGCTACGGCATAGTACATATCATATAGATTGGCACATGCTTGTATCGGGAAGAGTACCAGTTGGTCGAAAGTATCCCGGTAACCGGCAGGCATCAGATAGTAGAGTTTCAAGGCATCCAGGCTCAAAGCCGCATAGTCATCTTTCACGCGCCTCCACTCATCATAGTTTTCCAGGCTGTATGTTCTGTCATTCAGCATTTCGGGGGTCACTCTGCGGTTATATTTGGTATATGTATCGATAAGACGCGCCGCCTCTTCCGCATAATTGCCACCAAACTGCTGTTTGCAGAAGTCTACCGTATGCTGGAAAAGATTGTTTTCATTGAAACGCCCGGGATTCCAGGCCATGTCCAGAAAGAATGTTATCGGATATTCCATAGGTTTCAAGTCACCCACGTTCACTACCCACAGTTCACGGACACCATATTCATAAGTCAGCATCATTTGTTCCCAAGTGCGCTGTATCTGGGTAATGTTGATCCACTTGGTATTACGGGGAGCTCCTACATAGTCGAAGTGATAATACATTCCATAACCGCCCTTACGGGGTTTAGCTTTCAAATCGGGCAGCTTGCGTACATTTCCCCAATTATCATCACACAACAAAAGGGTTACATCATCGGGTACACGCATACCCTTATCATAATAATCCTGCACTTCTTTATAGAGCGCCCACACTTGCGGGGTTTCTTTCGCCTTTTTGCCGGTCACTTTTTCTATAATCTTCCGTTGGTCCTTCACTATATTCTGTAATAAGGAGATATTGGCATCCTCACTCATCGGTTCGTCACCATCACCGCGCATAGCCAAGGTTATCACTGCCTCCCAATCCTTACAACGTTCCATACCTTTCTGCCAGAAGTCACGCAGCACGGCACCGTTCGTTGTGTAGTTCCATTCTCCGGTTCCACGGCGTTTCCAGTCCTTCTGAGCCTGTCCCATAGGTTCGTGGTGGGAAGTTCCCATCACAATTCCCATCTCATCAGCCAACGGGCCATTCATCGGATCATCGTCATAGAAAGCACTGTTCCACATGGCAGGCCACATGAAGTTCCCTTTCAGGCGAAGTACCAGTTCAAAAACGGTCTCATAGAATTTGCTGTTGAAACCACCGAAAGTATCACCCGCCCAGTTTCCTAAGCAGGGCCATTCATCATTCAAGAAAATGCCACGGTATTTCACAGCCGGCTCACCATCTGTATATATACCTTCTTTAATAGATATAATATCGTGCTTTTCTACCGGAACATCCGCCCAGAAATACCAGGGTGACACCCCCATTTGCTGTGACAATTCATAGATACCGTAAATAGTACCCCGTTTGTCACTACCTGCTATAACTACCGCTTCGTCCACGCCTTCCATCGGTTGCTTCACCGTCCGGAGGATGTATTTTTCACGCTTTCCCTGCAAATCCGCAGCATCGATTTTTCCGGTTTTCACCAGTTGTTTAATCCAGGAACTATTCTCCATAGAGCCGATTATCAACATGCGATTACCAGCTACAGAGTGAATAACCTCCGGAGTAACGCCCGTTACTTTACCCGCATCTGTCTGCAAATTGACCACAGCCCGTACTACTCCTTTGTCTTCCCGGGAGTCTATCAATATCGGATACGATTTACCTTGCTGTATCCAGACAAAGCCGCTACCTTCATTTGTCACAAAGCGTTCCGCTGCGGATAAGGGTTGAGATAGTAACAAACTCACTAAGCAATAGAAAATCCAACTAAATTTTGTTTTCATGGCATGATACCTTTTAATTAATTTCTGTTTTGTACAAAGATAGGTCATTACGAAATATTGTCCTATTCTTCATGTTTCCACTTACTACAGCCAATGTTACACCTGGGATTTTCATGTTACATAAACTTTTATTCATGTAACATTTGCCCGATAAATAATCATTATTATAAAAAAACGCTCTTTTCTGTGATTTATTTCATTCTTTCCAGACAAATAGGACAATATACAATTTTAATCTTCATATATATGAAACATTTATTCCGTAGTTTATTAGTTATAGCACTCGTCATATGCTGTAACTTCCAACAGGCTTTTGCACAGCAGATGCCTCCTATCCCCGTTGATCCGAATGTACGTATTGGAAAGTTGGATAACGGTTTAACTTATTACATCCGCAAAAACAGTCTCCCTGCTGACAGAGCCGACTTCTATATCGCCCAGAAAGTAGGTTCCATACAAGAAGAAGAAAACCAGCGCGGCCTCGCCCACTTCCTCGAACATATGTGTTTCAACGGAACCACCCACTTCCCGGGAGATGCCCTGAAACAATATTTGGAACGTATCGGAGTTAAGTTTGGTGAGAACCTGAACGCTTACACCTCAGTAGACGAAACCGTTTACAACATTTCCAATGTTCCCGTCAATACTCCGGGCGCCATTGATTCTTGTTTGTTAATTCTGCACGATTGGAGCAACGATCTGACGTTGGACCCGAAAGAGATTGATAAAGAACGCGGTGTGATTAACGAAGAATGGCGCACACGCATGAGTGCAGTGCAACGTTTCCAGGAAAAGTTGCTGCCTGCCATGTTTGCCGGCACCAAGTACGCCACTTGTTTTCCCATCGGAACCATGGATGTAGTGATGAACTTCAAGCCGCAGACACTGAGAGATTATTATGAGAAATGGTATCGTCCCGACTTGCAAGGCATCGTTGTAGTAGGAGATGTAGATGTAGATGCCATCGAAGCACAGATTAAGAAACTATTTGCCGATGTTCCCGCACAACCCAATGCTGCCAAACGTGAATATTATCCGGTAAATGACAATAAAGAACCGATTGTGCTGATTGCCCAAGATAAGGAACAACCCCATATCCAGGCTATCATCTTCAACAAACATGAAGCTACTCCCGACTCGGAAAAAGGCAATATGGGTTATCTGGTACAAAACTATGCTACCGACCTCATCAATAACATGCTGAATGCCCGACTGAACGAGTTGCTCCAGGCTGCCAACCCTCCGTATATCTACGCAGGAACCTATGATGGAGATTTCTTCGTTGCAAAAACCAAGCAAGCCTTTACCGGTATCGTTGTTTGCAAAGAAGATGCAGTGGAAAGCGGCATCGCTACCCTGATGCGCGAAATGGAACGTGCACGCCAGTTCGGCTTTACCGAAAGCGAATACCAACGTGCCCGTGCCGAATATCTGCGCACTATGGAATCCAACTACAACGAACGAGACAAACTTAAGAACGAGCAATATATTGATGAATATGTACGACACTTCCTCGACAACGAACCCATACCGGGCATTGAAAACGAGTATGCCATCATCAACCAGATAGCTCCCGCCATCCCCGTACAAGCTTTGAACCAGATGATGCAGACATTGGTAACAGATACCAACCAGGTAGTCGCCATTTTCGGTCCCGAAAAAGAGAATCTGACAATGCCTACGGAAGAAGTTATCAAGAAGATTCTGCAAGACGTAAAAGCCGAGAAACTGACTCCGTATGTAGATAAAGTATCGGACGAACCTTTGATGAAAGAAGCTCCGAAAGGTGGAAAAATCATCTCCGAACAAAAAGATGACGTATTTGGCACTACCATGCTGACGTTATCCAACGGAGTAAAGGTTATCATTAAGAAAACTGACTTCAAAGCGGATGAAATTACCATGAAAGGTGTAAGCCTGGGCGGTAGTTCACTGTTCCCCAACTCTGAAATCATCAACATTAATGGTCTGGATGCCGTTTCAGCAGGCGGTTTAGGCAATTTCAGCGCTGTAGACCTTGAAAAGGTATTGGCAGGCAAAAGAGCTTCCGTAGGTTACGGCATCGGTGATAAGACCGAAACAGTCAATGGTTACTGCTCTCCAAAGGACTTTCAAACGATGATGCAACTCACCTATCTGACATTTACTGCACCGCGCCGGGACGATGATGCTTTTGCATCCTATAAGAATCGTAACAAAGCAGCATTGCTGAATCAGGAAATGAATCCGAACACAGCTTTCGGAGACAGCATCACCTATGCCCTGCAAATGGGACATCCCCGTACCGTCCGTATCAAGTCCGATATGATTGACAAAATGGATTATGACAAAATTCTGGCAATGTATCAGGACCGCTTCAAGGATGCCAGCGACTTCACCTTCATTTTCGTAGGCAATGTAGACGTTGAAGAGATGAAACCGCTTATTGCCGAATATCTCGGTGCATTGCCTGCCATTAATCGTAAGGAGACCTTCAAAGACAACAAGATTGAATACCGTAAAGGCGTATATAAGAATGAGTTCATCCGTGAACAGGAGACAGCTAAAGCCTCTAACTTCGTCAGCTTCATTGGTACGTGCAAGTATGATTTAAAGAATTCTATTCTGCAGGACATGACTTGCCAGATTATGGATCTGGTTTATACCGAAAAAGTACGTGAAGACGAAGGTGGAACTTATGGCGTATATGTGGGTGGCAACCTCTCCAAATACCCGAAGGAAATAGCCGGAGTACAAATTATTTTCGATACAGCACCTTCTAAGAGAGAAAAACTGATGAAAATCATCTTTGCTGAAATAGAGCACATATCCAAAGAAGGACCGTCTGAAGCCAATCTTAATAAGGTAAAAGAGTTCATGTTGAAGAAACACATTGAAGACCTGAAAGAAAACAGTTACTGGATGGGAAGCATCGACGAATATCTGTTTACCGGAATGAACCCGATAAAAGACTACGAACAGATTGTCAACAGTATTACTACTAAAGATATTCAGAAGTTTGCCAATGACTTGTTCAAGCAAAAGAATGAAGTGGAAGTTTCAATGATTAGTCCGGAGCAAGGAATAAGATAAAATAGAATACTACCATTGAAAAGGCTGCACTGCTATTGAAGCATAGTGCAGCCTTTTTTTATGTATATCATAAAATTCCAGACGTATGGGTATAAAAAAAGGAGTACCGCTGTACTCCAACCTTTGTTAACCTTAAATCTAATACTATGAAAAACACAGTGCAAAGGTACGTAGTTTTTTGAAACTAACAAGTTCCGTGTGCGAAAACAACGCCTTTATAACACCATTTAAGAGAATTCACTCCTTTTTTCACGTCCTTTTTCATATCTAAGATAAGCTTCACCTTAGCATTAAAAATAGGCTTGCTTTTTTTGTATTGCTTTCGGTTTACATTATCTTTGTAGGAAAATAATCAAAACGACTTATGCCTAACTATGATTTGATAGCTATATTAGGTCCTACCGCCTCCGGAAAAACTCCTTTTGCCGCAGCATTGGCAGATGTCCTCGACACCGAAATCATCAGTGCAGATTCCAGGCAAATCTATCGTGGCATGGACCTTGGTACGGGTAAAGACCTCGTAGACTATACTGTGAACGGTAAGCAAATCCCTTATCACTTGATTGACATTGCCGACCCGGGCTATAAATACAATGTTTTCGAATATCAACGTGATTTCCTGACGGCTTACGATAGTATTAAACAAAAAGGGAAACTTCCTGTTTTGTGTGGAGGTACAGGTATGTATCTGGAAGCCGTACTGAAAGGATATAGGTTGTTGCCTGTTCCCGAAAACCCGGAATTGCGTACACGGCTTGCCGACAAGTCTCTTGAAGAGTTGACCGAAATGCTGAAACAATATAAATCCCTGCATAATACCACGGACGTAGATACTGCCAAGCGCGCCATTCGTGCCATTGAAATAGAAGAGTATTATGCACATACTCCGGTGGACGAACGGGCATTCCCCAAACTGAACAGCCTTATCATCGGTGTGGACATAGACCGGGAGTTGCGTCGTGAAAAAATATCCCGCCGCCTGCGTCAACGCCTGGACGAAGGAATGGTGGATGAAGTGCGTCGTCTGATAGAGTCGGGTATCCAGCCGGATGATCTCATCTATTACGGTTTGGAATACAAATATCTGACGCTTTACGCCATCGGCAAGTTGACTTACGAAGAGATGTACAAGGAACTGGAAACCGCTATTCACCAATTTGCCAAACGCCAGATGACCTGGTTTCGGGGGATGGAGCGCCGCGGTTTCACCATCCATTGGATGGATGCCGGACTACCGATGGAAGAAAAGATTGCTTTTGTACAAGCGAAACTCAAAGAGAATTAGTATTTTTGTAAATTGAGAGTTCGAAGATTGAAAATTAAGAGTTGAGGATTCATAATTCATAAATTAGCGTCATGAGTGTAGAGCCCGAAAAGTGGGGGGTGATATATAACCCCAAAGCCGGTACCCGGAAAGTGCAGAAACGGTGGAAAGAAATCAAAGAATATATGGACAGCAAAGGCGTGTCTTACGACTATGTACAGTCCGAAGGATTCGGATCTGTAGAGCGTCTGGCCGGTATTCTAG
>CAMTFK010000051.1 GCA_947071285.1 uncultured Bacteroides sp.
TGAAAACCAATCTTAGTTCTCAAATCACTCTCAACAGAGTCTCCCCCAGGTATTACAGACCTGAGAATGCATTTGAAAGGTCAGTACTGACCCGACTTGAAAAAATCCCAACCGACATTTATGAATCGGCAGAGGAAGGTGCCAACCACATTGCTTGCGATATTGCGCAGCTCATCCGTGACAAACAGAAAGCAGGACGCTTCTGTGTATTGGCATTGCCTGGTGGCAACTCTCCCCGTAACGTATATTCAGCCCTCATCCGTATGCACAAGGAAGAAGGCCTGAGTTTCCGCAATGTCATCATATTCAATCTTTACGAATATTATCCACTAACGTCGGATGCCATCAATAGCAACCTGAATGCTCTGAAAGAGATGTTCCTGGATCATGTTGACATTGACAAACAGAACATTTTCAGCCCGGACGGTACCATTCACAAAGATACCATCTTTGAATATTGCCGCCTGTACGAGCAACGCATGGAAAGTTTCGGTGGTCTGGATGCTGTGCTGCTGGGTATCGGACGCGTCGGCAACATCGGTTTCAACGAACCGGGTTCCCGCCTGAATTCTACCACCCGTCTGATTTTATTGGACAGCGACTCACGTAATGAGGCATCCAAGATGTTCGGTAGCATTGAGAGCACTCCTATCAGCTCCATAACCATGGGTGTTTCCACCATACTGAGCGCCAAGAAAATTTATCTGATGGCTTGGGGTGAGGATAAAGCCAAAATGGTAAAAGAATGCGTGGAAGGTCCGGTAACCGACACTATCCCGGCTTCTTACCTGCAAACTCACAATAACGCTCATGTCGTTATCGACCTCTCTGCAGCTGGCAATCTGACACGTATCCAACGCCCTTGGTTAGTGACTTCCTGCGAGTGGAATGATAAACTGATTCGCAGTGCCATCGTATGGCTGTGCCAACTGACAGGTAAACCAATTCTGAAACTAACCAACAAGGATTACAACGAAAACGGATTGAGTGAACTGTTGGCTTTGTTTGGTTCTGCATACAATGTAAACATCAAGATATTCAATGACCTGCAACATACCATTACCGGCTGGCCGGGTGGTAAGCCAAATGCAGATGATACGTATCGTCCTGAACGTGCGAAACCGTATCCGAAACGTGTAGTTGTGTTCTCTCCACACCCTGATGATGACGTCATCTCCATGGGTGGCACAATCCGCCGTCTGGTAGAGCAGAAACACGATGTACATGTGGCCTATGAAACTTCCGGTAACATCGCTGTAGGCGATGAAGAAGTAATCCGCTTCCTGCACTTCATCAATGGTTTCAATCAAATTTTCAATAACAGTGAAGATAAGGTAGTCATTGATAAGTATACAGAAATCCGCAAGTTCCTGAAAGAAAAGAAAGACGGTGACATTGATACTCGTGACATCCTGACCATCAAAGGTTTGATACGCCGTGGTGAAGCGCGTACCGCTTGTACATATAATAATATTCCGTTAGATCACTGCCACTTCCTTGACCTGCCGTTCTACGAGACAGGCCGTATTCAGAAAGGCCCGTTAACAGAGGCTGATGTGGAAATTGTACGCAATCTGTTGCGTGAAGTGAAACCTCACCAAATATTCGTTGCCGGTGACCTTGCCGACCCGCATGGCACACACCGCGTCTGCACGGATGCAGTATTTGCAGCCATCGACCTGGAAAAAGAAGAAGGTGCAAAATGGTTAAAGGATTGCCGCATATGGATGTATCGTGGCGCGTGGGCTGAATGGGAAATTGAAAATATTGAAATGGCAGTACCTATTAGTCCGGAAGAATTGCGTGCAAAGCGTAACTCCATCCTGAAACACCAGTCTCAGATGGAAAGTGCTCCGTTCTTGGGCAATGATGAGCGTCTGTTCTGGCAACGTAGCGAAGACCGCAACCGTGGTACTGCTGCATTGTATGACAGCCTTGGTCTGGCATCTTATGAGGCAATGGAGGCATTTGTGGAATATATTCCGCTGTAAATGTTTGCTAAATAGAAATAAAGATGAGTGGGGAGCTAAGGTTTCCCACTCTTTTTTTACGTACTTTTACGGGTAGTTTTCACCACAGAGTACACAGAGGATTTACGTTATGAAGAAGATTATAGTATTAGTTATCTGTTGCTTCATCTTGGCTTTCAATGGAAAGCTGAAGGCGCAGGATATTGAGACGAACGTACAGGAACGCCTCGCTGCATTTTTCCGGGAATATACCACCACAACAGTCAATATCGGCACTTGCCGACTGGATAGTTTTCGCATCGATTACCAGAAGAAGAAGTTAGCCATCTATGCTGACGATAAATTCTCTTACCAACCTTTCCGACCGGAAACAGTGGATGCCATCTACCGGCATCTGAAACAAACATTGCCGGGTCCCGTGAATTATTATGATATGACAGTCATAACAAGTGGGCAGGCTATTGAAGAGTTGGTTCCCAACCTTTACAGGAAAGGTAAAAAGGATAAATCACGGCTATACGGTAGTCTGGAATATAAAGGTAATCCGTGGGTGACACGTACTTCCCGCCCTTACGAGATTAACCGCGGACTGGAAGGCAAGCATATCGCCTTGTGGCAAAGCCACGGAAAATACTTTATCAATAAGACCGGAGAATGGGGATGGCAACGTCCCCGCCTGTTCTGCACAACGGAAGACCTGTTCACCCAGTCGTTTATTCTTCCTTATGTCATACCGATGCTGGAGAATGCCGGTGCCAACGTATTTACTCCCCGCGAACGGGATACACAAAAGTATGAAGTCATCGTAGACAACGATACTCCGCAGAATTCACTGTATCTGGATGTAAAAAGTCGCAAAGCCAACTGGAAACAAACAGAACTTCCCGGTTTTGCACAACGGAAACAAGTCTATCAGGATGGAGAAAATCCGTTTAACAGCGGAAGTGCACGCTTTGCCAGTACTGAGAAGAAAAAGAATAAGGCCTTTGCCGAATGGATACCCGATATTCCGGAGGCAGGCGAATATGCCGTATACGTTTCTTATCAGACATTGCCCAACAGCGTAAGTGATGCCAAATACATCGTTTTCCATAATGGCGGAGCAACCGAGTTCAAAGTGAACCAGCAGATAGGCGGCGGCACTTGGGTGTATCTCGGGACATTCGCTTTTGATAAAGGTAAAAATGACTACGGCATGGTGGTACTCAGCAATGAAAGCAGACAGAAAGGTGTGGTTTGTGCTGATGCCGTACGTTTTGGCGGCGGAATGGGAAACATTGCACGAGGCGGAGAGACGAGCGGGCTGCCCCGGTATCTGGAAGGCTCCCGCTACTTTGCCCAATGGGCAGGTATGCCCTACCCTGTTTATGGCGGACGTGAAGGGAAAGATGACATGTCCGATGACATAAACTCTCGTTCCAGAATGATTAATTACCTGTCGGGCGGCTCCATCTTCAACCCCAAGGAACAAGGTTTAGGAGTACCTTTCGAAATGGCAATGGCATTGCACAGCGATGCAGGTGCCAGTAAAGAAGACAAGATTATCGGCACACTCGGCATCTATACCACCAATTTCAATGACGGATTACTTGCCAGTGGTATCAACCGGTATGCCTCACGCGACCTTTCCGATATACTGCTCACGCAACTCCAGCGCGATATCCGTTCCAATTATGCTATAGACTGGACACGCCGCAGCATGTGGGACCGTAATTACAGTGAAACCCGCCTCCCGGCAATACCTTCTACCATCGTGGAATTGCTTTCACACCAGAACTTTGCCGACATGCGCCTCGGTCATGACCCCAACTTCAAGTTTACTGTGGGACGCTCCATTTATAAAGCAATTCTTCAATATCTTTGCAACCAGCATGGCAAGGATTATGTAGTGCAACCTCTCCCTGTAAGCAACTTCGCCATCCGTTTCGGCAATAAAAAGAACACGCTGGAACTTTCCTGGAAAGGTGAAGAAGACTTATTGGAGCCGACTGCCAAACCACGCGAGTACATCGTTTATACCCGTATCGGACGTGGCGGATTTGATAACGGAGTACGCGTAAGCAGTCCTTCTTATACCGCAAAAATAGAACCGGGCATCGTTTATTCTTTCAAAGTCACCGCAGCCAATCGTGGCGGAGAAAGCTTTCCATCTGAAATCCTCGCAGCTTATAAAGCCAAAAAAGAAAAAGGACGCATCCTTATTGTCAATGGCTTTGATCGTATCAGTGGCCCGGCAGTTATTGACACGCCCACCGCCGCCGGATTCGATTTAGCCAAAGATCCGGGTGTACCTTATTTATATGACATTTCACTTTGCGGTACTCAAACCGAATTTTCACGTAAACAGACGGGAAAAGAGTTAGGGCGTAGCAGCAATGAATGGGAAGGAATCAGGATTGCCGGAAACACTTTCGACTACCCATTCGTACATGGAAAAGCGATACAGGCAGCAGGCGACTATAGTTTCGTTTCATGCAGCGACGAAGCTGTAGAAAGCGGAAATGTTCCGTTGGAAGTCTACGATATCGTAGATTACATCCTCGGGCTCGAAAAGGAGGACCGGCAAAGTAATCCTGCCAGTAATATGTATTACAAAACGTTCTCCTCGCCCATGCAACGTGCATTGACGGCTTACTGCCAATCCGGCGGCAACCTCCTTGTAAGTGGTTCCTACATCGGTAGCGACATGAACAGTTCACAAGGTGACCGGGAGTTTATGCAGAACATCCTGAAATACGCCTACGGACAATCCATGAACGATACCAAATCCGGAAATATCAATGGTTTGGGACGCACTTTCACCATCCCCCGGCTACCCAATGAGCAAGCTTATCCCGTGACTGCACCCGAATGTATTCTTCCGATAGGCACAGCTTTTCCGGTACTGACTTATGCTCCCGGTAACCAAAGTGCAGCCATCGCCTACCAAGGCAATTACCGCACCTTCGTTATGGGCTTTCCATTGGAAAGCATCGAACAGGAAACAGACCGTAATGCCATCATGGCCTCCATACTGCAATTCTTTCAAGCAAAAAAGTAGAAAACAATACGCCTAATTAAAAATAACGCTTATCTTTGCTCTCAGAGTATAAACCTTTAAAAACATTACAGACTATGTACACTATACAAGCAAACCCCAGCGGTACCCGCAGTTTAGAGATCTCCGAAGAAAATCTGGCAACCATTGAGAAGTACGGGCTTTTCCGTCATCTTATTGACAGCAATGGTATTGTAGATGAATCTGTATTGGATAAATTGAGACTGAATATCCGCTCCCTCATCGCATCACAAGAGGAAGACAGCAAAGATTTACTCGACCTCTGCATCGACGTGATATACCACAACAATATGAAAGCTTTCGGATTACAGCAACTCATCAAGCTCTATCTGGAATGGTTTTCAAAACAAGAACCCATAGAAGAGGAATAATGAAATGAAAACAATCGACACATGTGGTCCAAAACATTACAGCCCGCTCATTCCGGCCGTGAAAGCCATGTGTGAAACCACACCGGGTGAAAAGTTGGAAATAATCATGGATGATGCCACCGCTTTCAATGACTTGAAAGAGTATCTGGCTGAGCAACAAATTGGTTTCCGCGAAATATATGACGGAGAACGGATGACGTTGCAATTTACAAGGAAGTCTAAACAATAAACATACCTCCGCGCCCGAAAGCCGGAAGTAAAGAGAAAAAACGAATCCCGCTGTAGGTTCTCACAAACCTGTAGCGGGATTCATCGCATATTGTTTTTTATTCAACCGCCTCTTGTTTCACAATCAAAGGCAAGATAAACCAAAACTTAGAACCTTTATTCACCTCAGACTCCAAGCCTGCCCTTCCTCCCAGGTTCCGGATGATGGATTGTGAAAGCGTCAGCCCAAGTCCCGTTCCCGGCACTTCCCTATCTAACTTGTTGAAATGAGAAAATATCTTGTCCTGTTCTTCCTTGGGTATCCCAATTCCGGTATCGGACACATAGAAAAAGGCCTCATCCGTCCCTTCCATACGGCAGCCAAAACGTATTTCACCCGATTTAGTAAACTTAATTGCATTATGAATCAGATTTGCCATTACCTGAATGATGCGGTGACGTTCAGAATACATCATAATAGGCTGTAAGTTAGCTTCACAAACCAAATCCACCGAAAGATTGTCAGCCAACTTCACCATAAAGATTCCTTCCAATTCTCTTATCAGGTCATTAGCATCAAACTCCGAATATTCAAAATTCAAAGTGCCGGATTCTATTTGAGAAAGATCAAAAATATCATTTATCAAACGTAACAAGCGTTCGTTATTCTCTGAAATAATATCCATATACATCTTCTTCTCCTCTTCGCTGGAAGCAGTAGCTATTAATCCCGAGAAACCGACAATCGCATTGAGCGGAGTGCGTATTTCATGACTTATATTGGCTATAAAAGCCGATTTCAGTTTATCAGCAGATATAGATTTTTCTCTTTCAATATTCAGTAATCTCTGAACATTCCTCAATTCTGTCACATCATAAACAGTCAATACCATGTGCCCCTCTCCATGAATGTCCAGATATGTACCCGATACGGAAACATCACAAGGAATCACTCTATTCTCATCTTCACTCAGAAGATTCATTGAAGCATTCAGCTTTTTAAAGTCTTTTTTAGTGCGGAAAGCTTTTCCAATAGCTGCACGAATGCCACAAAGTTTGCATTGTTCGTGTTTACCACATTCACCAGCCGCAGCAGCATTTCTGCAATGTAGCAAGTCGCCCACTTTTTTCACCATCCCACCCTCCGGAACAGGAAGTTTGTTCAATGAATAATAATTGGTATCACGAACAATAAATTCTTTATCAATCAGCAGAAAATAAGCATTGATAGTCTGCAAAATCATGGTTGACCGATCAAGTTTGCGTTGTATCGTCTCCTCTGAATTCGATTCTTTATACGGAGGTATTTCCATAATATATAAATAGATTTATATTTATTCGTGACATTGGTGCGCAAATGTATAAAATATACGAATAACAACAGTGTTTATTTATATCTTTTTATTTGCACTTACCCGATAAAGTGCAAAATACTTTTCTTACCCGGCCATTGTTTATCCCTCTCCATTTTTACATCTTATCATTTTATGCGTATCTTTGCGGCATGAAAGAACATCGACTGACTGATTGGTTGCCCACAACCAAAAAAGAAGTGGAATTGCGCGGATGGGACGAACTGGACGTTATCTTATTCAGTGGAGACGCATACATAGACCACCCCTCTTTCGGGGCTGCCGTCATCGGACGTATCCTCGAAGCGGAAGGTCTGCGCGTGGCAATTATACCTCAACCTAATTGGCGAGACGACTTACGCGATTTCAAGAAGTTAGGACGTCCACGTCTGTTCTTCGGTATCAGTCCCGGATGTATGGACTCAATGGTAAATAAATATACAGCCAACAAGCGACTACGTAGTGACGATGCCTATACACCGGATGCACGCCCAGACATGCGACCGGATTATCCATCGATTGTATATACTCAAATCCTAAAGAAATTATATCCTGACGTTCCCGTTGTATTGGGAGGTATTGAGGCAAGTATGCGCCGGGTGACGCATTATGATTACTGGCAGGACAAACTGATGAAAAGTATTCTTGTAGAAAGCGGTGCGGATTTGCTGATTTACGGAATGGGAGAAAAGCCGATAGTGGAATTGGCAAGAAGATTTAGTGATAAGCGATTAGTGATAAGTGATAAGCATTTGGATGATGCAAGCTGCTTATCACTTATCACTAACCACTTATCACTAACTACCATTCCGCAAGTTGCTTACTTATGCAAGACAGTGGATTTCGTGGCAGAAGAAGGAGATATCCGTCTTTTTTCTCATGCTGAATGCCTGAAAGACAAAAAGAAACAGGCCGCCAACTTCCGCCATATCGAAGAAGAAAGTAACAAATATGCCGCCTCCCGCATCACGCAGGAAGTGGATAACATGACGGTTGTTGTCAACCCACCCTATCCTCCTCTGACAGAAGAAGAACTGGATCATTCTTTTGACCTTCCCTATACCCGACTGCCTCATCCTAAATACAAGGGTAAGCGTATTCCGGCATACGATATGATTAAGTTCTCTGTGAATATCCATCGCGGCTGTTTTGGAGGATGTGCATTCTGTACCATCTCAGCGCATCAAGGAAAGTTTATTGTAAGCCGCAGCAAAGAGAGTATCCTTAAGGAGGTGAAAGAAGTAATGGAACTGCCTGATTTTAAAGGATACCTAAGCGACCTCGGTGGCCCGTCCGCCAATATGTACCGGATGAAGGGACGCGATGAAGCTGTCTGCAAGAAATGCAAACGTCCGTCGTGTATCCACCCCAAAGTATGTCCGAACCTGAATACCGACCATCGCCCGTTATTGGATATTTATCATGCAGTCGATGCCCTGCCCGGCATCAAGAAGAGTTTTATCGGAAGCGGTGTAAGATATGATTTGTTATTGCATCAGAGTAAGGATCCCGCCACCAATAAAAGCACGCAGGAATATACCCGCGAACTCATTGCCCGCCACGTCAGCGGCCGCCTCAAGGTTGCCCCGGAGCATACCAGTGGCCGTGTATTGAGTATCATGCGTAAACCTTCATTCAGTCAGTTCCAGGAGTTCAAGAAGATATTCGACCGCATCAATCAAGAAGAAGGGTTGCGGCAACAACTCATCCCTTATTTCATTTCCAGCCATCCCGGCTGTAAGGAAGAAGATATGGCCGAACTTGCAGTCATCACTAAACGTCTAGACTTCCACCTGGAACAGGTACAGGACTTTACTCCTACGCCCATGACCGTAGCTACTGAAGCGTGGTACACCGGTTATCATCCATATACGCTGGAACCTGTGTTCAGTGCCAAAACCCCTCGCGAAAAACTGGCACAACGCCAGTTCTTCTTCTGGTACAAGCCCGAAGAGCGGAAAAATATCATCAATGAGTTGCGCCGCATAGGACGGCAGGACCTGATTGACAAACTATACGTGAAACGATAAATACCCCCAAAAGCAATGATGAAGCGACTATTACCCATTCTGTTTACTGCATTTCTGAGTTGTGCAGGCACATCTCTGCAAGCGCAAGATTATCTACCGCAAACCTTCAGCGTTGCGGTGGGTGGCGGACTAACGCTGCCACATGTAGAGGGAAACAGCAACGACTTCTTCAGCAAGAATGGTGACCGCGCAGGATACGACCTAATGTTGGAAGGGCGCTACTACTTCACTCCAAACTTCGCACTGGGAGTTCAGTACGATTACCTGCGAATAGCAGATTTACCCGACAAAATGCATCTCCACTATGCACGTCCCACAATTACTTTTCGCCATCTATGGAGTAACGGGAATCAAGGTGCATTCCTGTCGTTCGGCATCGGTTATATGAATTATCAGGAACGAACGTATCAACAGGGTAACCGGTACGGGCATCTTTTTCAAAGAGGATATTGCGGGCTGTCATTTGGCACAGGATACGAATTTCGTATTACCAAGAAAGTATCAGGAGTCTTCCGGCTCGATATGCTCACAGCAGACTGGTTTGCCAATCCTGATGCCCGGCTGTATAACACAGACGGATATGATGATGGAATAGACCATAGCTGGTTTAAGAACAACATCACATTCCTTAATATAGGGTTTGCGGTACAGTTCGGACGATAATAACGACAAATATTAATAGTTACTTGATAACTTTTGAATGAAACAGCGAATAGCTTCCAGAAGAGGGGATAACTCGCTATGAACAATGCCAAAGATTTCTTCCGCATCCACATTAAAATAATGATGAGCAATAATGTCCCGAACTCCCATAACATTACTCCAAGGAATTTGTGGATAAGTGCTTAAAACTCTTTTCTCTGTTACTTTATCAAAGCCTTTAAGGCTCTCCCCTATCGCTATGAGCAACATGCAGGCTGCATCTAATTTCTCCATACCGGCAGATGACAAAAGAAAATCATCTACACAATGTATGTTTGCAGTTCTCGCTTGCAAACGTACAATAGCCTCTTCTATCTGTTTAAGGATACCTAAAGCTATTTCTTTCTTATAAGGAGACAAGGATTCCATCTTTTTCTATCTGACGTTTAAGAAACTCATTCATATTTTTATGGATACGGACAACATCTACTGGACAACCGAATTGTTCCTCCAGAAACTTCTTCAATTCTACATGTAAAAACAAATTAGGCTTCATATCCACACAGACATCTATATCACTATCTTCATTTTGTTCATTACGAGCAACGGAACCGAATATACGCAAAGAAGTAACTCCGAAATAGGAACGTAGCATATCACTACACTTCCTTATTATTTCAATATATTCATTAAGAGTTCTCATACATCAAACAATTAGTTTTCACAAAGTTAAAAAGAATATTATAAGTAACCAAACATACAATCACCTTATTTCGGAAAACAGCTTCATTCTTCTAACTGTATCGCCACCACCTCTTGCAGCACACAGACCGCCTCTTCCACAGTCCGCACATCTTTCACCAGCATAGAGCGCCTATTATTCTGTTCGCGCAAATCACAGCGACGGGTATATTTCATCATATAAGCAATGACTTTGCCGAATGCCTGACTCTGGAAATACGGGCTGTCCGGATTGGACACAAAGAACAGCGACATACGTCCGCCCTTCAGGAAAACTTTCTCTATACCCATGCGGGCAGCCAGACGACGAAGGGGAACAATACGTAGCAATTCTTCCGTCTCCGGCGGAACAGGTCCGAAACGGTCTTCCAGACGAATGCGGAAAGCTTCTACATCTTTGTCCAGCACTAAACCATCCAGTTCGCGATAGAGCAACATGCGTTCACTGCTACCTGTCACATAAGTTGCGGGAAGCAAGAGCTCCAGATCACTCTCTACCTGACATTCATCTACAAACTGTTCACCACTGATAGTACCATCCCCTTTCAGCTCTTCGGCATAGAGGTCTGCAAACTCATCCGTTTTCAGTTCGTGGACAGCTTCGGTAAGTATCTTCTGGTAGGTTTCGTAACCAAGGTCGGCAATGAAGCCACTTTGTTCCGCACCGAGCATATTGCCCGCACCACGGATATCAAGGTCTTGCATGGCAATATGAATGCCACTGCCAAGATCGGAGAAATTCTCAATAGCCTGCAAGCGGCGCTTCGCTTCAGGAGTGAGCGAGGACAAAGGAGGAGCCAGCAAATAACAGAAGGCTTTTTTGTTGCTACGCCCCACGCGACCACGCATCTGGTGCAAATCACTCAAACCAAAGTTCTGCGCCTGGTTGATGATGATAGTATTAGCATTCGGAATATCGATACCACTCTCTATGATGGTGGTAGCAAGCAATACATCATAATCATAGTTCACAAAGTCGAAAATAATCTTTTCCAGCTCAACAGGCTCCATTTGCCCATGACCGATAGCGACGCGACAATCAGGTATATGGCGCTCAATCATCATCTTCAATTCAATGAGATTGGAGATACGGTTATTTACGAAGAAGACTTGTCCGTTGCGACTCATCTCAAAGTTGATGGCATCGGTAATAATTTCCTCATTGAAGGTATGCACTTCCGTCTGAATGGGATAACGATTGGGCGGCGGAGTTTGTATTACGGAAAGGTCGCGCGCACCAAGTAGTGAAAATTGCAGGGTTCGGGGGATAGGGGTGGCGGTCATAGTCAGGGTATCTACGTTTACCTTCAGTTGACGCAGTTTCTCTTTCACGCTGACACCAAACTTCTGTTCTTCGTCAATGATGAGCAATCCCAGATCCTTGAATTTCACATCCTTACCAAGAATACGATGAGTACCAATGAGGATATTCACATCACCATTTGCAAGTCCCTTCATTACAGCCTTTGCTTGGGCGGCACTACGAGCACGACTCAGATACTCCACACGGCAGGGCAGATTTTTCAGGCGGTCGCGGAAAGTCTGGAAATGCTGATAAGCCAATACAGTAGTAGGTACCAGTACAGCAACCTGTTTATTATCCGCCGCAGCTTTGAAAGCAGCACGTACAGCTATTTCCGTCTTGCCGAAGCCTACGTCGCCACATACCAGACGGTCCATAGGACGGGCACTTTCCATATCTGTTTTCACATCAGCCGTTGCTTTGCTTTGGTCGGGGGTGTCTTCATAGATGAAAGACGCCTCCAACTCCCGTTGCAGAAAACTATCCACACTATATTGAAAGCCTTTTTCTTCGCGACGCTGAGAATAGAGTTTAATTAGATCGCGCGCAATATCCTTGATTTTTGATTTAGTACGGTCTTTCAGCTTCTCCCAGGCACCTGTACCCAGTTTATTCAAACGCGGTGCTTCGCCTTCTTTTCCCTTATATTTGGAAACTTTATGCAGGGAGTGGATGGAGACAAACACGACGTCTTCATTCTGATAGACCAACTTCATCACTTCTTGGGTAGTATCGCCATTGGGAATACGCACTAATCCGGCAAAACGGCCTACACCATGGTCGGTATGCACCACATAATCTCCCGGTGTAAACTGATTGAGTTCTTTCAGGCTCAGTGCTACTTTACCGCTACGGGCTTTGTCACTCTTCAGGTTGTATTTATGGAAGCGATCGAATAACTGGTGATCGGTGAAAATGCAAAGATGCAAGGTATTATCAGCAAACCCCTCATGCAAGGTACGCTCCACAGCAGTAAAGGAAATCTCATCACTACGATCCTCAAAGATAGCACGGATACGGTCGGTCTGCTTCATGCTGTCACTACATATATATAGGATGTAGCCAAGAGAGAGATACTCCTTGAACGAATCCGCCACCATATCGAAATTCTTATGGAAGATGGGCTGGGCAGCAGTCTTGAAAGTGATGGTAGCATCTGGTGTGCCGGTGGGTTTATTACCAAACTCCATGCGGCGGAAATCAAGTGCACGCAAAGTGAACTCTCCGCCATCAATCAATTTTCCTTCTAACGTGATGGAACCATTCTCTTCTGCCTCACGGGCTGCAATGGCTTGCGGAGTGAGCGATTCATCATGCACTGTCTGAATACGTTCGCGCAGCCACAGAAAGTCACGCATAGCCAATATGGTATCAGGTTGCAGAAAGTCGAGGAAAGAAACCATACCACCACTACCGCCCTGCTCCAGACTATGGCTCAGGTCAGGAACAATCACAATGCTTTCCTTTTTCTCTCTGGATAGTTGGGAGTCCACCTCGAAAGTACGGAGGCTTTCCACTTCATCACCGAAGAAATCAATACGGAAGGGATACTCGGAAGAAAAGGAGAAAACATCGACGATGCTACCACGCACGGCATACTGTCCCGGCTCGTATACATAATCCACATACTCAAAACCGTAGCTGCGCAGCACATCGGTAATGAAATTCATATCCACCTTTTCGGCAGTATGCAATTTCAGTGTCTTGTCTCCCAGTTCCTTGCGTGAAACAACTTTCTCTGCCAAGGCATCGGGATAAGTCACTACGCACAATCCTTCTTCGTTCTTCTGCAAACGGCTTAGTACCTCCGTGCGAAGAATCTCATTGGCAGCATCCTTCTGTCCGTACTTAATGGCACGACGAAAGGAAGAAGGGAAAAACAAGACTTTCTCCACTCCTAAAATCTGCGTAAGATCATGATAAAAGTATCCTGCTTCTTCCAGGTCACCCAGAATAAAGACAAAAGGATAGTCCCCCCGTTGCACCAGCACGGATGAAAACAGCGAGGCGGCAGAAGCGCACAAACCTTCGCAGAACAGGGAACGAACGGACGGTTTCTTCAGTAAGCCACTCATTGCTTCCACATTGGGATGGGCGGCATATCGTTGTTGTAGCTCGGTAATTGTCATCATAACGGGTGCAAAATTACTAAATAATCCTTAGTTTTATTCGTATATGATAGAAAACGCTTAACTTTGTTCCCAATAAAGAACCCCCTTAATATGAATATGCAGACATCGGACAGCATCGTTATCATTCCCACATACAATGAGCGGGAGAACATCGAAAATATTATCCGCGCCGTTTTCGCCTTGGAAAAAGTATTCCATATCCTTATTATCGAGGACGGTTCGCCTGACGGTACTGCCTCTATTGTCAAGACGTTGCAGCAGGAATTCCCCGAACGCCTGTTCATGATAGAGCGCACAGGCAAACTGGGGCTGGGTACTGCTTACATTGCCGGTTTCAAATGGTCTTTGGAACATCACTACGACTATATCTTCGAAATGGACGCTGATTTCAGCCACAATCCTGCTGATCTTCCACGCTTGTACAAGGCTTGCGCCGAAGATGGTGCCGATGTATCCATCGGTTCTCGTTACGTCAGTGGTGTCAATGTGGTAAACTGGCCTATGGGACGTGTGCTGATGTCTTACTTCGCTTCCAAATACGTACGCCTCATCACCGGCTTGCCGATACATGATACGACTGCGGGATTCAAGTGTTATCGTCGCAGAGTATTGGAAACAATTGATCTTGACGGTATTCGTTTCAAAGGCTACGCTTTCCAGATTGAAATGAAATTCACTGCCTATAAATGCGGCTTTAAGATAGTGGAAGTTCCGGTCATCTTTATCAACCGGGAACTGGGCACTTCTAAAATGAACAGCAGCATCTTCGGAGAAGCCGTTTTCGGAGTCATCAAACTTAAAATGAACAGTTGGTTTCATAAGTATCCGAAAGCTGCGAACAACAATTAAGTGATTAACAATAAATGATTAGTGACAATGAAAAGAACGCTGATACATAACGCAACGATAGTTAATGAGGGACGTTCTGTGCAAGGTTCCGTAGTGATTGAAAACGGATTGATTGCCGAAGTACTGACCTACGGGAAAGAGCTTTCCGCCCCTTGTGATGAAATAATAGAAGCTACCGGCTGCTGTCTGCTACCGGGTATTATCGATGACCATGTCCATTTTCGTGACCCTGGACTGACGTACAAAGCTGATATCTTTACTGAAAGCTGTGCGGCTGCCGCAGGGGGAGTCACTTCCATCATGGACATGCCGAATACGCAACCGCTAACCACTACCCTTGATGCACTCGAACAGAAATTTGACTTGTTGAATGAGAAATGTATCGTCAACCACTCCTGCTACTTCGGTGCCACCAACAATAATTATACAGAATTCAATAATCTGGATAAAAACCGCGTATGCGGTATCAAGCTCTTTATGGGTTCCAGCACCGGTAGCATGTTAGTAGATAAAACTAACAGTTTGCTGAATATCTTCAATGGAACAGACATGCTGATTGCCACTCACTGTGAAAGTCAGGAAATCATCAAAAAGAATACAGAATACTACAAAGAAATGTACCGCAATGCACCGGAAGTTCCTATCAGTAAGCATCCCAATATACGCTCCGCCGCCGCCTGCTACTCTTCTACGGAACTAGCTGTCCGCATGGCCAGTTTAGCCGGTGCGCGCCTGCACGTGCTGCATGTCTCCACAGCAAGAGAATTGCAACTATTCAGTGATGCGCCACTGGAAGACAAGCATATCACAGCCGAGGCCTGCATTGCACATCTGCTATTCCGCCAACAGGATTACAAAGCACTGGGAGCTCGCATCAAATGTAACCCGTCCATCAAGCGACAGGCAGACCGTGACGCTTTGCGGAATGCAATCAATACCGGAGTTATCGACGTAATTGCTACCGACCACGCCCCACATCTGCTCAGTGAGAAAGAAGGAGGTGCCCTGAAAGCAATGTCAGGTATGCCTATGATTCAATTCTCCTTAGTCAGTATGCTTGAATTGGCAGAACAGGGAATCTTCTCTATGGAAACAATTGTTGAGAAAATGTGTCATGCTCCTGCCCAAATATATGGTATCTGCAAGCGCGGTTATATCCGCGAAGGCTATCAAGCCGACCTCGTACTTGTCAGCCATGGCGAACGTTGGGAAGTGAACTCCGAAAACATTCTCAGTAAATGTGGATGGAGTCCGCTTGAAGGCAACTCTTTCCGCTGGAAAGTAGAAAAGACTTTTGCCAACGGACACCTGATATACAGTGACGGGCAGGTTGATGAAACCTATCGTGGCGAAGAATTGAGATTCGATTATTAATTGATGAATTATGAATGATGAATAGCCCTGCGGACCATGTGTTGACATACCCCATTCATGAGGTTTCTCCATACATAAACTGGATATACTTCTTTCATGCATGGGGATTTCAACCCCGTTTTTCCGCTATTGCAGATATTCATGGTTGCGACTCATGCCGCGCCATGTGGCTCACGACTTTCCCCGAAGAAGAACGTGCTAAAGCTGCCGAAGCCATGCAGTTGTTTAAGGAAGCAAACCGGATGCTCAACCAACTGGATGAAGAATTCCGCGTACATGCCGTTTTCCGTCTGTGCAAAGCCAATGCCGATGGAGACAACTTATTGTTAGACGGTACTCTTTTCCCTTTGCTTCGCCAGCAAACACCTCACCCGGATGGTAGCCCTTTTCTTTGTCTTAGTGATTTTGTCCGCCCGCTTTCATCCGGCACTCCTGATACCGTAGGCATCTTTGCAGCATCCTGCGACGGAGGAATAGAATTCCTGTACGAAAACGATCCCTACAAACGTATGTTAGTGCAAACACTGGCCGACCGCCTTGCTGAAGCTGCAACAGAGAAGATGCACGAGTATGTGCGCAAGGTTGCTTGGGGATATGCTAAGGATGAACATCTCTCTACTGCGGAACTACTGAAAGAGAAGTTCCAAGGTATACGCCCTGCCGTGGGCTACCCTTCCCTGCCCGACCAGTCCGTCAACTTCCTACTAAACCAATTGCTCCATATGGAGCAAATCGGCATCAGCCTGACTGAAAATGGAGCTATGCGGCCTCATGCCACCGTTTGCGGACTCATGCTGGCGCATCCCGCCTCACGATACTTCGCTGTCGGCAAGATAGGAAACGATCAGTTGGAAGACTATGCCCGACGCCGGGGAATGCCTGTAATGGAAGCTAAGAAATTTCTGGCTGCAAACCTTTGATTTCTCTTTCCCCAAATAGCTCAAAAGGATTATTAAATGATTAAAAACCATTCCCACCCTTGTGATTTTCTCACTACCTTTGCGACTAACAGTGCAAAAGCAATTCAAAAAGAAGCATGGAGAATGTAGAACAAGAGTTCCTGTCCGTGATACGAGAGTATGAACGCGTCATTTATAAAGTGTGCTACCTGTACACTACGCCGAATGCGACTCTCAACGACCTGTATCAGGACGTCGTGCTCAATTTGTGGAGAGCCTACCCCAAGTTTCGGCGAGAGTGCAAAGTGTCTACATGGATATACCGCATCGCACTGAATACTTGTATCAGTTTTATCCGCAAAGAAAAAAACATCCCCGAAATCGTGGCCTTGAGTCAGGATTCTGACCGGATGGAAGAATTGGACGAAACACAAACCATGCTGAAACAACTCTATCGGATGATTAACCGACTGGGGCAATTGGAGAAATCCATTATCCTGCTTTATCTGGAAGAGAAAAGCTATGAGGAGATTGCTGAAATTACCGGTCTGACAATAACGAACGTCGCTACTAAAATCAGCCGGATTAAAGACAAACTTAGAAAAATGAACAAGGAGGAATAATATGGAACTGGATGAACTGAAAAAATCTTGGAATGCGCTGGACGAGCAATTGAAGAAAGAACCGATTGCCGACGAAAAGCAAATTGCGGGAATGATTGCCGAATACAAGGCAAACGCACGCAAAAGCATAGGGCGCCTCACGGGTTGGCAACGCTTCTCCGTTGGCATCGGCGTAGTAGGACTGGCTCTCCTTATGGTTGTTTGGTTAGTACCATCTATTTTCCAAATCAGCGAAGACTGGCAACCTAAAATCAATACACTTGTTATATTTGTCGGCATCAGTATTCTGTTAGGCATCTGGTGGGATCACAAGAATTACCGCTGGATAAAAAACACAAAGATTGAAGAAATGCCAGTAGCTATTGTCAGCAAACGCATGGCAAGCTTCCGCCGATGGACCAAATATGAAGTTATTGCTATCTCCGTATGGGTGATAGTGTTCAATGTACTCAATTACTGGATGATGGGCTACTACAAGGCGTCCTTCGGGGTTCAAGCCACACTCATTGCATTCTTTGTGCTATGTGACGTTGCCATCATCTACCTGCTATACAAGAAAGTTGCTTATAAATATCTTAATGACATTAAAAAGAATATAGAAGAATTAGAAGATATATGCACAGAATAACCCTGCTCCTTATCCTTTTTTTATTAATTCCCGATATGTACATTTACTTCATGTACATCCTACGGAAAACCAAAAAAATCTGGTTGCGCATTGCACACTGGATACCTACAGTTCTATTAATAGCCGGTTATTTTTTATTGATGCACGGCATAGGCGAGAATGCCATGGCACACCATGCCCAAGCTATCGGAAGACTGGCTATCTGTGTTTTCCTGTTTGCCATTCCCAAGACAATATTTATGATATGCTCATTGGTGGGGCTACCTTTCCATTATTTGCTGCGCTGGCCCCGTTCGCCCTTTACGGCTATAGGACTGGTATTGGGTGTAGTCAGTTTCTTCAATATCCTTTATGGTACATTGGTGGGCATCAGTAAGTTTGAAGTAAAGGAAGTAGAGTTCCATCACCCGAATCTACCGAAAGCATTTGACGGTTACCGCATCGTGCAACTATCGGATATACATATCGGTAGCTGGATAGAGAACAAGAAACCTATCCAAGAACTGGTAGAACTGGTGAATGAGCAGAATCCCGACTTAATTGTCTTCACCGGCGACTTGGTAAACCAACGTAGTTGCGAGCTTGAAGGTTTCCAGAATATCCTGTCCCAACTCCATGCCCGGGATGGTGTGTATTCCATTCTGGGCAACCACGATTATGGAAGTTATTATCGCTGGAAGAATCAGAAAGAGCAATTAAACAATATAGATAATCTGGTTCGTGAAGAAAAAGCAATGGGCTGGAAATTACTGAACAATGAACATGACATCTTGTACCATCAGGGAGACAGCATCGCCCTGATTGGCGTAGAGAATGACGGAGAACCTCCATTCTCACAATTTGCAGACTTGAAGAAAGCGGCAGAAGGTACAGACGGCATGTTCCGAGTTCTTTTAAGCCATAACCCCACGCATTGGCGGCGGGAAGTATTGCCGGATACGAACATTGAGTTGATGCTTGCCGGACATACACATGCCATGCAAGCCGTCATGTTCGGTCATTCACTTGCTTCATTGATTTATCCGGAATGGGGAGGATTGTATACCGAGGGAGAAAGAGGATTGTATGTCAATATCGGTATCGGCTATGTAGGCTTGCCGTTCCGCTTTGGGGCATGGCCCGAAATTACAGTGATAACGTTGCGCAATTAATCGCAACGTTATTTTTATTTTAAGCTGTAAGGAATAAAGCAACTTAATCTGCTTTCGGCCGTACAATATCTACTGCTAATTCCTCCGTTTTCTCATTCTCATCCAGTGAATTATCTACAAAAAGTACGACTCCGTCACCTGTGCCCGTCCATCCTGTAAAATAGTTATATCGGTGAGGAGACAGCTTTGCCTCTCCTACTACAGTAAAGTCTTCAGCAAATAGCGTCAGATACAAATCACGGTTATCCATCAGTTTCAATCTATCCACTGTGTCATCAAACTCTATACCTCCCAAGTGCAAGCGTGCATACATCTTCTGTTGCGGCAAGTACATCACATCATAAAAATGAGGATTCTCAATATTATGCCTTTCCCATTGGTCATAACTGCCGGACTCACACTTCTCCACCTCGTTCTTCGTGAAGCGGCTATCCGCCTCTACCACTTCCTGTTTTCCATTTATCCGGTTCACAATGTATACATGAGATTCAACCGGATAATTATAGATAATCTTATCCTCTACAAAACTAATATTCAAATCAGCCATGTTGCCATAATCGCGTCCAGTTACATTGGTGACAACCACTGATGGCTGTAGCGGATAATTGATAGAAGCAGTAGTACCATCCAGAAAAGTTTCCCGAACCCTGAAAGAAATCGGCGAAGTAGAAAAATCTTTTATTCCATAGAGCAACGAGTTATGCTTCCTGTCATAAAACAGATGTGCAGTAGACATGGCATGATTGGTATTTATAAGCACCTGTTCACTTTCTTTCAAATCCTGACGTAAATCTACGGCTTTCAGAAGCTTACCCTGGCTGTTTATCAAAAGTATCCGTTGACTGCCGTCATAAAGCCAGATTGAGTCGGGAGCCTGTATATACAGTCCACACATATCACGCATAACAGCAGACTCTCCTTCCCTCGAAAGTGGAATTTGCGAAAGTTGCCGCCGATTCAGATCAATGCAATCCAAAGCATGAGACTTATAGTTGTAGCCATAAAGCAGATTTAAAGAATCGTTCTGGAAAGTAGCAGATAGATAATAAGATTTCAAATTCAAGACTTCCGAAGCGGGGAAAAGAATATCTTCCGTCTTCAATTCCATCGCATTAGCCGGTTCATCGGTATTCTGTTTCTTAGTTCCACTACAAGAGAACAGAAAAAGGAGAACCGGAAGTATTATGAATGTACGATATTTCATACTTTTATTAAATATTTGATACTGCAAATGTACACAAAGTGTTCAAGCTTTCAGGTGCTATTCATCAAAAAACTGAGTAGAAACAACTCATTATTCATATCCCACAAAACACTGTTCTCCATTCTCTATATAAAACACCTGTTCCTCTTTGCCACGGGTGAGATTACGCAACCACAACAAAACACCGTCCGGAATATTAGAGTAGACCAACTCATAGGTAGTGGCAGTTTGCTTACCCAATGATTTCCAACCGGACGTACCACTCTGATAAAAAAGCTCATAATTGTTGCCTGGTGTAATAAAGTTATCATCATTGCGGGGCACAAATAAGATTTTCCTGATCCAGGCCGGACGCTGTAAATCAAAGGTAACCGTTCCATTCGCTTCTTCCGAAAAAAAGAATGTAAGCCAGTCGCCGTCATTCGCTTTATCCATAGCATATGCAGGATCACCATCGACAGGAAGACAACCGGATATAGCTTTCGAAGAAATTGCCGTGTCATCCTGAGTATTCTCATAAAAAGCCAACTCGGCAAGTTCTGCACGCCAGCCATCACGAGGAACAAAGCGCACGTAGCGGTAAGGACGTGAAGGATGAGATGGATAAAAGTTCACATTCACCCGTGGAGTATCCGTAATACAATACAGTACTTCCTTACTACGAAAGTTTACATCATTACTTCCTTCTATCTTAGAGCCAGTCATCCACGACATATATTCAAGAATATGATTTTGCAATGGATATTTTCGTTTGATAGCCAAAGAAACGTTCTTTTCCATATCCGGAGTAAACGTTCGTACCGTATCGTCCTTTATCATGAACGGATAACCGCATGGCTGGAAAAGCCCCTCCTTATTGTATAAAGGCTGGTAAATGACTTCCGGCTCAATATTCCTCACAACTGCTTGCTCGCCATCCCGCAAAGCTACATCCACCGGAACATAGCCGAACGGTGTAAAAATGCCCAAAGCCACAAACCGCCCCTTTATCTTCCGGTCTATCCTGACTGAATACTCATTACTCCCAAAATATTCTTCCGTTACATCTTTCAACAAAGGGTTTCGGACCACCGGAGGAGTACTTTTATCCTTATACAACCCTGAGTACTTCTCCCCCTGAATGCCATACTGCATACGATAAACCTTCCCCTTCTTACGTCCATCGGTCATTCCGACTGCCAGATCCCGGGAATCCATGTACCAAAAGGAAAGAGCTCTTCCATCCGTATTCTTAAGTATGTTCCAGACATGTGAATTCTGGTTAGAAGGAGAATACAGGTATTCATCTATCCCCACAGGAAATCCCAGCGACCGAAATATATATACTGTATGATCCGTTGTCTCCTTACAAGTACCCAATCTATATCTCAACAAATATTTAGCTCCCAAATGCGGTAAATCAAAATCGGAATTAGGGGAAAAGGGAGTTTCATATTTCAAGAATTTATTCAGGGCAATGGCAGCTTCGAGAATATTATCACCCTGGTAGAGAGAATCCAGTATAGGATGATAATGGTCATAATAAGCTTTCCGCCAACTTTCCAAAGGCTCATCTCCTACACGATAAGGCAATATCCATTCACAAAAATCATCAAACGAATAGTACTTAGCCCAGGGCACCCTGCTCCACGCTTCGAAAGCACCGTCTATATTCTCTATCAAAAGAGCTGCTGTCATCCGTTGCACATCCTGCAATATGGGTAACGATTTATAATTGAAAGATTTCCACTTTCTTTTCCTTTCGCTGTCCGGAATATACCCATCCCCCAATGGAGCTGTAGCCAATACGGCTTTCACACTATCCAGCCGTGCATCCTCATAGCCATAATGATAAGGCATATTCTCTATCAAGAAACATGCAGCCCTATACTTAAGACTATCATCTTTATAGTACTCAAGCACTTTTTCCAACTCTGTCCTATTTTCACCGGACAGAGCCAAAGCCCGCTCCAAGCGGTCTTCAGTACCCATACATGAAAAGAGAAATAAAACTGCAATTAGCAGAAGCAAGTTTCTATTCATAAATCTGTCGTTTTTTGTTCTATACCATAAAAGCTTCAATGCTGCTGTATGTATTCATCAAAACTATCTGTACCAGACAGAGACAGTTTAGCCTTGATGCGCTGTTTTGACTTCAATACAGACCTGGGCGTAATATTAAAAAGCAGAGCGATAGTTTTATTAGTCAAATGGGCACGCACCAGATAGCACAGTTTCAATTCCTGCATACTCAGATGAGTGCTTTTCAGGTCTGCCGGAAGCCAATTGCCACCATAAAGCAAATCAATCACTGCAAATAGATTCTGCCACTCATATTCATTCCTTATCACTCCATAGGCAGGAGCCAGGTGCAATTTGAGCAACTGGCTCAAAGCCAGCATTTGCGAAGAAGAAACTGATAAAGCAGAAACATCTTCAAACCGTTTCAGTTCCTTGGTCAGTTGCTTGTTCCTGAATAACAGGCAGGAGCACCAGTTTTCGTTATATGTATCCATCGTTTATCTTGTTTTAGTTATTCCATATTTGCTTTCTCCAATATTTCCCTAACTTTGCTGCGCATTTCTTTTATGGCGGTAGAATGTACTTTAGGTTCTTTAGTCAGTACAATGCCTACAACCTCCTTCAACTTGTCGGGATTATAAAAATCCGGTTCCGCATAAAGGTTGGCCAACAGATAATAGGGATAAATCCTGCCAGGCAAGCGGTGAATAGCCTTGTAGAAGAAATTCTCTGCTCGTTCATAACAGTGCTGTTCCTGATAATTTTTACCAATAACGTTCAGCACCATCGGATCAGTACTATACAAGCAAGCCTCTTCCAGATATTTATTGGAATCACTGTACAGGAATGACTTATGCAGACTATGACCATACTCAAACAGAAATGCTCCTCTATCTTTTAATACCGGATAAAGTTCTCCATAAGCCTCATTGGCTACTTTATATGCACCCGAATAATAAAGCATCCGTGCATATACCCACTTCCGGCAAGCATCCTCTTCCTGCCGCCACTTCTCCATACAGCCACCTGTCCACAGAATGAGACAAATGCAGAGAATGAGAGGTTTACCAATAACATCACCTATCCCACAAGCAAGAAGCAAGCACACGCCAGCCACCACGAATGCGGGAAAATGCATAGGATAGGAAGAAAAAGAAAAAACAAGCAAAGACAGGATTGCACCGCAGATACCATAACGCCCACGCTTCACTCCCGTCCGCAAACAAATTCCAATGAGCACCAAGACCAGTACACAAACTGCAATCCCCTCCGTCAGGGCCAGCGATAGATATTCATTAAATACATACTCCGGACTACCTGCTACGCGTTCTTCCCATCCGGCATAATCCTCCTGTGCAAAATAAGTTTCCTGAGCCTCACCATAGGCAAAGGCAAATCCCTTGTCACATCCCCAAGGATGGTTTATTATCGCTTTACAGGTTATTTTCCACATAAACAGACGTCCTAACGCAGAATCAGGTTTCAGAATAAAAGCCCCTGCACTTCCCAATACCACAATGAAGAGTATTCCTGTTCCCCATAATATATAGCGTCTCTTATATTTTCTCCACAAAACATGCCACCTCCGTTTATCACGATGCATATATGCCACCCAGCCACAGCCCATAACAGCAGCAATCCAGGCAGAACGACTCATTGTAGCAGGCAATACGCAGAGTATAAGGATACCAGTTATAGCAACTGCCCACTTTTCTAAATTATGGATAATCGCTTTTTCTTTAGGAATACATAGATACAAATGCAAACAGAGAGGCAGCACCATCGCCAGATATCCCGCATAGGGTCCCGGATTAAAGAAAGAACCTGTAAGCGCATAACGGGAATGGCCGGAAGCAGCAAAGCCATATAACTGGCATAATCCTCCAATAGCCTCAAAAGCGCCGCACAATATTAATCCCCACGAAACACAAACGGAAAAACAAGGGAATCGTAACGCATATTTCCGGGTATCTTTTCCAAACAGTTGCAACAATACTGTAACAAGAATACAGACACCTGAAAGCAATAAAGCTTTTCCAAACCATACCCACTGTCCGATATTCTCCTCAGTGGGGAGCACGGGCGTAGTAATACATACAACACTCAGTAAAATGCCAAGTGCTATAAAGAGAATGCCTTTATTTACAATATCCACTACTAGCATCATAAAACTAGTCCATATAATATTTCATCAAAATAGAATGCAAATATTCATCAGTCAATTGTGGAGCCTCTTTTTGCGGAACAAACACATTATTTATTCTTTTACTTAAAGTTGAATAAACAAACAGATAGGGCATCCCGATATCAACCAACACAGAATCTAAGGCTTCATCCATATTATAGATACCAAATGGAATACTATTTATTTTCTTAAATCTCCTCATATAGCCAAAATTCTGAGAAGTAGTAAGCAATACTATATTCTGTAATCCTATAGAATCTTTATAAACATTCAGTTTCTTCACTATACTGTCAACACAAACTTCGCAATGCATTTCTGAGTAACGCAATATTAAAGTATTATCCGAAATAACTTCAGACATCTTTTTCTTATTTTCCCAGATATCCACGACGCTAAAATCTGCATGCATATTTGTTCCATTCAAAATTACTTCATTAAATCTATATTCTTTCAATGTTTCTATTCGTCCCATCTGCACGTCTGATTTTTGCTTCAATTCCTTTAGAAATAATCGAAACTCGCCAATTTTTCGTGATTGCATATAACCATAAAAAGTACTAAAGACTAAAAATATAGTGAGTAACCCAAGCAATACATATTCCCTCTTTTTCATCTCTGCTTATTTTTAAAATGGCACTTAAACAACACAGGATTGGAATCTTCATTTAAAGCTGCAACTATTGCATCCATCTTATCTCTAAAATGTTCATTCGTACTTTTTGCCCGTACAGATTTCCAATTTGATGATAATAGATCTGCATACTGAAGGATACAAAATTGATTATCAACAGTAGTATAAAAGTCATAAAATATCAGATCGCTCAGTGAACTCATTTTCAACCATTGTCCAATACTGATATTGGAATTTTGCTTATCATATATAAAATACCTAAAACCATTATCAATATAATAGCCCAACAAATAATCCTGAGAGTTTTGTAGAAATTCCCATCCTTTCAAGTATTTGTTTTCATGAACATATCTATAAAGCATTTCTTTCTTAACATTCAGTTCATTCGGAAGATTTCTTGAAGTGTAATGTATCACAT
>CAMTFK010000052.1 GCA_947071285.1 uncultured Bacteroides sp.
GTAGACTGTTTTCATATTCATTCATTTTTCCGCACGTCATCGCACGTGCATATACTACGTCACAATACCATCTTTAACCACCATCTTCAAGTCTTGTCAGAAATGTTAATTTGACAGATATTTGCACCAAAGGTCAGAGGCGGGTGCTTTGACCCGTAGAGGAACCATCCGTTCCTCTACGGGCAAGGCACCCTTCCCCGTAGAAAAACGACCCGCAGGTCGTAGAGCAACATCGACATACCGTAATCATTGGATTTTCCATCGTTTGCCGGAGTAACACATCTGCCTTCTTCCACTGCTCCGAGGAACGATCCCCGCCACAGGGACACAAACGTATGGAAATATTTTTCACTTCAAAACAATATACATAATGATTACAGTTACCATTCAGGTGAAGCCCTATCTCGCGGCTTACCTGCAAAGCGCATACGCGCACTGCACAGTGGAAGGTGCCATCCGTTTTACCAAAAATCAGAATCTTTACAGTTGCCTGCTACAGCTCACCACTCCCCGCCCCAAGGGCGTGTCGTGGCGGGACCAAGGGAATGTCACCTTCTCCCTGCCCTGCCCCAGCGTGGGGAAAGATCCGAGGACCTACAATTATCTGGGAGAGAAGGCCGTGAAGGTTCTGGAGCAGGAAATCAACTATGAAATGAGAATGGATTATTACCGCTTCCTGCGCAGGAACAAGTTTAAGAACGGGATGATGTTCACAAGGGCCACGGAGCTGTATCTGGAAGAGCACAGGATGACGGAACTTATACCGGAAGAAACGCTGCTGAAAAGCTATTTCCTGTGGGTGAAGAAGGTGGAAAGAAAATAGGAGACTACATTTTTGTATAGTGCAGAATACAAAATTGCGCTAATTTTGTATTCTGCACTATACAAAATCGTATCTTTGTAAGGTACTTACTAATACTAATCAATTTTATGATGAAAAAACTTAACCACGCACTCCTCGCGGGTGCTCTTGCCTTGGTATGCACTTCGTGCAATAAAGAGCAAGAAGCCAACTATCAAGTAATACCTCTCCCCCAGGAGGTAAGTCTGACACAGGAAAAACCGTTCTGGCTGGACAGGGATGTTCTCATCGCCTATCCCGAAAACAATGCTTTGCTACAACGCAACGCAGAGTTCCTGTCGGAGTACATCCGGCAATCTACGGATTATGCACCGAAAACAAAAGCTATCGCGGCAGGCGAACAAGTGACAAATGCAATCACACTGGGACTCGACCCGGGCATTGCCAACAAAGAAGGCTATGTGCTGACCACCACCCCCGAAGGTATCAGCATCAACGGCCAGACTGAAAACGGAGTATTCTACGGTATTCAGACTTTGCGTAAATCCATCCCCGCCGAAGCCAAAGGAGCAACCATCCTGATACCGGCAGGAGAAATTAAGGACGAACCGCGATTCCCGTACCGCGGCATGCACCTCGACGTAGGACGCCACTTCTTCCCCATCGAATTCATCAAGAAGTACATAGACCTGCTGGCACTTCATAATATGAATACTTTCCACTGGCACCTCACCGAAGACCAGGGCTGGAGAATTGAAATCAAGAAATATCCGAAACTGACAGAAATAGGCTCACAACGCAGCCGCACCGTAATCGGAAAAAATACGCAGGAATATGATAATACTCCGTATGGCGGTTTCTATACACAGGAAGAGGCTAAAGAAATCGTGAAATATGCACAGGAACGCTACATCACAGTAATTCCGGAAGTAGACCTGCCGGGGCACATGCTTGCCGCACTGGCTGCTTATCCCGAATTGGGATGTACGGGCGGTCCATACGAAGTGTGTCCGCGCTGGGGAGTCTTTGAAGACGTGCTCTGCATCGGTAATGATAAAACCATGCAATTCCTGGAAGACGTAATGAGTGAAATCATCGAAATATTCCCATCGGAGTATGTACACATCGGTGGCGATGAAGCTCCGCGTGACCGCTGGAAAGAATGTCCGAAATGTCAGGCGCGCATCAAAGCGGAAGGTCTGAAAGCGGATAAAAACCATACGGCAGAAGACCGCCTGCAAAGTTATTGCATGACGCGCATCGAGAAGTTCCTGAACAGCAAGGGACGCCGGATTATCGGTTGGGACGAAATTCTGGAAGGCGACGTAGCTCCCAATGCAACCGTAATGTCATGGCGCGGCATGGAAGGTGGCATCGAAGCCGCACAACTGGGACACGATGTTATCATGACACCAACCTCTTTCTGCTATTTTGACTATTACCAGACAGCAGACACACAGGATGAGCCGCTCGGTATCGGTGGCTACGTGCCCATCGAGAAAGTATATAGTCTGGAACCTGTGCCGGCAGCACTTACCAAAGAGCAAAGCAAGCATATTCTCGGTGCCCAGGCCAACTTATGGACAGAGTATATAGCCAGCACCGAACATGTGGAATACATGATATTGCCCCGTATGGCTGCCCTTGCCGAAGTGCAATGGACACAGCCAGAAAAGAAAGATTTCAAGGATTTCACCACACGTCTGGCCCGCCTGATGAAGTTCTATCAAAGAGACGGCTTCAACTATGCCAAGCATGTGTTCGACCTGAAAGCTGATTTCACACCTGATACAGATAAGAAAGCGGTTGTAGTTACATTGAGCACCATTGATGACGCTCCTATTTATTATACATTGGATGGAACGGAACCGACTACTGCTTCACTGAAATATACAGAACCGATTGCCATCACTGAAACAGCAGATTTCCAGGCAGTGGTGATTCGTCCGGAAGGAAAGAGCAAAGTGGTGAGCAAGAAGATTTCTTTCAATAAGGCCACTTATTGCCCCATTGAACTGACGTTCCAGCCATCGGAAAAGTATAAATTCGGAGGTGCCGTCACTTTGGTGGATGGTATGAAAGGGAATGACAGCTATGCCACCGGTGCCTGGTTAGGTTTTGTAGGCGGCGATGTGGAAGCCATTATCGACCTGGGACAGGAAACGGAAATCAAGCGGGTGGCTACAAGTGCAGTAGTTGATATGAGTGCCTGGATTATGGGCAGCACGGGACTGGTGGTATCTGTATCTGATGATAATAAGGAGTTCCGCGAAGTAGCTTCAAAAGATATTCCGGCGGAAACAAATATAGATAAGAAAGGTGTGGAAAACTACGAGATCACTTTCGATCCGGTGAAAGCACGGTATGTGAAGGTGGTTATCAAGCGTAGCCCCGCCCTGCCGAAAGGACATGCAGGTGAGGGCAAAGCGGCTTATATGTTCATTGATGAAATAGAAGTGGACTGAAAAATCAGAACTGGAAATAGATGAACGGCTGAATTTCCGTACTCTTCATCTGGATTACCAAGTAAATTAAAACAAGCATCAGTGCCGCCTTTCCCGCAAGGGGGAGGCGGATTACTGTTTTACAGCAGGCATTCTCCCAACGGTCGGGGCAGAAATGCAGGATGAATCCTAATGCCATCAGGGCAAATACTTCCCAATAGCCTGCAATCAACTGCGGGAAAAGTTGCGGGCGGAAAGTGGTACATATCTGCTTTATCATATCCAAGGAAGTGGAAAAGTCGGCATTGCGGAAGAATATCCAGCAGAAACAAACAAAATGGAACGTGATAAGTATGCCAAAGAAGCGGCGGATGCCGTGACTTTCTTCTCCCTTTTTCCGTCCGGTCAGGGTCATCCAGAATTTATGTGCAGCCAGAGCCACGCCATGGAATAATCCCCAAACTACAAAATTCCAGGAAGCGCCATGCCACAAACCACCCAGAAACATGGTAATGATAAGGTTGGCATATTGCCGTATCTTTCCCTTCCGGTTTCCTCCCAAAGAGATATAAAGATAATCTTTCAGCCAACTGGAAAGTGAGATGTGCCAACGCCGCCAGAACTCGGTGATGGAAGCGGATTTGTAAGGTGAATCGAAGTTCTTGTTGAAGTGGAAGCCGAGCAGCAAGGCAATACCGATAGCCATATCGCTATAACCGGAAAAATCGCAATAGATTTGCAAGGCATATCCATACACACCCATCAGGTTCTCTACTCCAGAATAGAGCGTAGGATTATCAAAAATACGCTCTACGAAGTTCACACTGATATAATCCGAAATAATCGCTTTCTTGAAAAGCCCGCTTGCTATCAGGAATATTCCCCGCCCGAACATCTCGTGGGAGACAAACAACGGACGGCGAATCTGCGGGATAAAGTCGCGGGCACGCACAATGGGCCCTGCCACCAACTGCGGGAAGAAGGAAACATAAAAAGCGTAGTCCAGCAAATTGGTCAGAGGGGTTATGTCTTTGCGATACACATCAATCGTGTAACTGAGCGATTGAAAAGTGAAGAATGAAATGCCCACAGGGAGGAATATATCATAATGATGAAACGTGCCGCCCACAAGCGAAGCAAAAACATCTCCCAGAAAATTGGTGTACTTGAAGTAACAAAGCAAACCGAGATTGATGAAAAGGCTCACCACTACCCACGTTTTACGTTGCCAGCCTACGGTACTGACCGCCATGAGACGGGCTATGAAGAAGTCCGCCACCGTGACAAGCGCCAACAGGAAAAAGTAAGTGCCGCTACTTTTATAATAGAAATAATAGGAGAACGCAGTTACAAACAGTAAACGTGCAGTCAGACGGCGTTGCAACAGCAGATATATCAGAATAAATGCTGCAAACAACCACAAGAAAATGCCGCTACTGAATATCATCGGCGCTTGCGGATCATACACAAATACATCTCGCAGACGGTTGAAGTCAATATCCCACATAATCATTATAGGCTTTTAAAAGGGCTTGATAAAATAATTCTCCCTGCAATACGTATCCCTCAGGAAGATAGTGCACATGGTCCGGACGCATCAGCCCGGCTTCCTGCCAGTTCAGGCAGGCACGTCTTCTTCCGCCCACAGCTTCGTACATATCCCACACGGCAAGTCCGTTATCATCGGCAAAGCGCCGTATAGTTTCTACGGCAATGGAAGTGCGGGGGTTGATGCTATACGTGCGGCGGCGACGGCTTTTCCGGAAACTGTCATAAGAACCGGGGGGTGTCGTCATCAGCAAAGGGACGCCCGGCAAGCTGTCGCGGAGCATACGCACCAATTCGTCCATCTGGCGGTAGTGAACCAGGGTATTGTAACGGCGGTTATGGCTCTCGTTCGTCCCGAAAGAGAGAATAACGAGGTCGGGATGCAAGGCGGCAATTTCTGAAATACGGTCGGGACGGGTAAAGGTGACGCAAAAGGCACCATTGATACCCTTATCTATATAGGAAACGGCACCGAAAGTTTCTGCCAGCAGTGTTCCGGTGGTGCGGGGAAGAATACGCCCACGGATATGACTGTCACCGACGTGTACGATACGGATGGTATCAGTAGAAAAGCCGGAGTGCAACAGGCGCAACTTCTCCCAGAAAGGGTTAAGGATGCCGAGACTATCCGTCAGTTCGTTGGCACCGGGTTGCCGGAAAGCAGTCGGGAAAGCGATTTGAGGAATGGAAACAGTGTCCGTGCGCTGGGAGTAGGAACGGAGGGTGTCACAATCTGCCGTGACTTTGCCGAGAAGGGGACAGGAAGGAATAGGATCCTGGGCATGAAGGGGCAAAAAGCACAACAAGAAAAAGATTATACTAAAGAAACTATTCCGCCTCATACGCCCGCCTCCTGTCATACTGTTCCTTTCCATACACAAGTGCCTCGTAAAGCAAGCCTGCCAGGTGTTTTCCACCCCGGAAATTGATGTGTGTATAATCATAATTCGCCAAAGAAGGCTTGGCATGTACCAGACTTGCCATGCTCCCCTCTCCTCCCATTGCTTCAAACATATTCCAAAAAGCAATATCATTTTCGGCTGCAAGGTTCTGTTGATAGCGCACCAGATTCTTGATGCCGGGCATAGTGCGCAGGGTTCCGTCTTCGGTCTTATAATCGCGGTCGCCCACACTCACAATCAATATACCCGCCTGTGGAAATGCTTCCTTCAGGTGTTCAATGGTGGTCTGCATGCCTGCAATGTATTTATCATAATTCCGCCCCCGCTCGGTGGCAACATTCAAACCATATTGAAGAATGATTAAATCGTAAGGACGCTGGTCGTTAAATTCGTGCATCATCCATATAGGAACCGAACGCAATGACAAGCCCGAACTGCCGCGCAGAGAAAAGTTATCCAGGATAATTCCCTGCTTGCCATCCATTGCCAAACCATAGAATAAGGTAGAGTCCGCCTCATCCACCGTCCAACGGACAGAACCGATGTGACCGTCCACCTTCATTTCCTGCAAATCTTCTGTAGGAGAAAAAGTGCGGGTTTGTTTCCCATTCCGGTTGACATTGACGGAAAGAGTAACTCCACCTTTACTATAAAAGAAGATGGAAGCCTGCTGGCAAGTATCCAGATGGGAAGCGTATTTACTCTGTCCTTTCAGTTCCACGTAAGCGCCGGGACGGGGAACGAAGTAATGCCCGGAAATACCTTGTTTCTTACGGTCGAAGAAAGTGGAGTCCATCACGGAATGGCTTTGCCAACCACTGAAAGAGTGGCGCACCGTGGGACGGAACCCGCTGGTCATGGAAGTAATGGTGACGAAGCCGACTCCGCAACCACCGTATTTGCTCTGCAACATATCCCGCAAATCTGCCGTCAGGATGTCCGCTTCGATAAAAGAGTCTCCGAAAACGGCAATGCGTACCTGGCGCGGGCGTTGGGCCAGTTCATCCAGTGCCCGATAGAAAGGTGTCATTCCCCGCAGGGTAGAATCACTATAATCTTCAATGCACGTCATGCCCGCACGACAGGTATCTACAAAAGCCGGTTTCACCTTCGGCGGCGGAGGAAGCAGGCTGTCCGGTTCTTCGACAGGCTCAACCTGTACACGCACATCACCCAGCAGATCGACACGCCTCATCACGTGTTCACCTACCGTAAATCCCGGCAGGAAGTACATCAGTAGCAGTCCTGCCAATATCGTAAATGCCCAAATGCAAGTATATTTCAGATTATTCTTTTCCATGTTGCCCATAAAGGAGCTGCAAAGATAGGGAAAAGACATAAAAAGAAAGGGAAATCTTCACGTTTTGTAAGATTTCCCTTTCTTCATTATGCAGAGTGCCTACCCTATATGGTCACACCTTATATCGTCTTCTCAATGTTCCAGACAAATGCCCGGAGTCCGAGTTGTTGCGTTTCCTCGTCTATCCGGTGAAGTGCATCGAGCAACGGGTCTACTTTAGCATCATCCACTACAGTGATGATGGCGGAACACATACTGGGCCATGCATGACTGCCATAATGTGGTTCACCCGTCTTGCTGCCACGTCCCTGCACCTGCTGCCAATAGCTGAATCCACGGCAACCCTGGCGGTCGAGCAATGCCATGATGCGCTCAAAAAACGCCTGGTCGAATGTTATAAATACGGATTTCATGTTATCTAATTATGAATTATAAACTATAAATTAATAATTAACCTCACTGTTTTTTAGGTTTCGTCATCTTCTCCTTATGAGCCTGATAGTAATCGTTCAGTTCACGGTCTTTCTTAATCTTGCGACGGCTGCGCTTAATACCAATACCGGCAAACGAACAGTAAAGCACAGGAACGAGAATCAATGTCAGAATAGTAGATACCGTCAGACCACCGATTACCGCCACACCCAACGGACGCCACATCTCGGCACCTTCACCCTGCCCAACAGCCATCGGCACCATACCGAGGATTGTGGTCAGCGTCGTCATCAATACCGGACGCAGACGGCTACGGCCTGCCGTAACCACAGAGTGGAGCACCGCCATGCCTCGTTCGCGGCAAAGCGTAATATAGTCGATAAGCACAATACCATTCTTTACCACAATACCAATCAACATGATACCACCCAGCAAACTCATTACGTTCAGGTTAGTGCCCGTAAAGAAGAGTGCCATCAGCACACCACTGAATGCAAACGGGATGGAGAACATGATGATGAACGGATAACTCAGAGATTCGAACTGGGCTGCCATCACGATAAATACCAGAATGATAATCAACACAGCCAGTGTACCCAAATCGGAGAACGAATCCTGCTGGTCTTCGTAAGAACCCGAAATCTGGATAGAAATTCCACTTGGTAAGTCCATCTTCTCAACAATAGCATTACCATCCTTCACCACGTCACCCAATGGAACACCGGAAATAACTGCAGATACGGTAACAATACGTTCACGGTCCTTACGCTCGATGGTAGGAGGAGCCGAACGCTCTACTACTTTACCGAGGTCCTTTACACGGATGCCCTCACCCGAAGGCGTATAAATAAGGATATTCTCCAAATCTTCAATCTTTGTACGGAACTCAGGAGCATAGCGCACCCGGATATCGTACTCATCACCGTCTTCACGGTAATAAGAAGCCAAAGCTCCGTTCACACGGTTACGCAGATAAGTAGAGGCCGTAGATAAGTTCAGTCCGTGCAACGCCAGTTTCTCGCGGTCAAAGTCCACTTGATATTCAGGCTGATAATCCTGACGACTGATGTTCACTTCACTCACACCTTTTACGTTCAGCAATTTTTCTTTCAGCTCGGCCGACACTTTATCCGTAGCAGTAAAATCATATCCATAGACTTCGAAGTCGGCACTGGCCTGGGCGCTCATACCTCCGGTACTACCACCCAGAATCACCTGTGCCTTGTCCAGCTCAGGATAGCCCTTCAAGTCTTCACGCATTTCGTCACAGACGGCTTCCAACGAAATATCACGGTCGCCGGGGCTCACCAAACTAACGTTGAAGCTAATGATATGGCTACCATTGTCCTGCATCGAAGCGAAAGTATTATCCGAGTCGGCTTGTCCCACAGTATAGTTGCAGACCTTCATTATACCCTCGTAACGCTTCATCCACTTGTCTGTCAGTTCCGAAGCCAACGCCTGAGCACGCTCTACACGTGCACCGATGGGCAACTGCAGGTTGATACCGATACGACTGTTGTCGGCTGCCGGGAAGAATTCCGAACCGATGTACTTGGCACAGAACAAACTTGCCCCAAAGAATATGGCACAACCCACAATAACGGTAGCACGATGGCGGACAGCCCAGTTCAGACGGTTCTGATACCACACGTCCAGATTATCAAGCCCGCGTTGAATAGGTTTATAAAATGCAATGAACATCTTGCTCTGCTTCTTCTGCAAACGCAAAAGCTGCGCACACATCATCGGAGTGAACGACAAAGCCGAGATTGTGGAAACAGTCATAATCACACACATCATCCAGCCCAACTGACGGAACAGCACACCGGACATACCGCTTACCATAGTCAACGGGAAGAATACCGCAATCATGGTCAGCGTCGAGGCAATTACGGAAATAGCCACCTCATTCGTGGCATGCACCGCCGCTTGTTTAGGCTCGGACCCTCGTTCAATATGGGTGGTCACATTCTCAAGCACCACAATGGCATCGTCCACCACATTACCGATAGCAATGGAGAGACAAGAGAGCGAGATGATATTCAGCGAACCACCGTCAATGATGCCCAGATAAATGAATGAGGCAACCAATGACATCGGAATCGTGATACAGATAATTACCGTAGCACGCCAGCGTCCCAGGAAGATGAATACCACCAGGATTACGAACAGCATGGCGTACATGATGGTCTCCTCCAAACTATCGATGGTATTCAGAATGTTATCGGAAGTATTGACAATGATGCCCAGCTTCACATCGCTCGGCAACGACTTCTGCAACTGCGGCAACATGTCGATTACCTTCTGCGAAATGGCCACAGAGTTAGCACCGGATTGTTTCTGCACCACAATCATGGCACCTTGCACACCGTTACTGTAAGTCTTCTGCGCACGTTCCTCCACAGAGTCCACTATGGTTGCCACATCACGGAGATAGACAGAAGCGCCGTTGTGGGTGCCCACCACGATGTTCGCCATCTCCTTAGGGTCCTTAAACTCACCCTCTACGCGGAGTGAATAGGTATTGTTTCCCACGTCGAACGTTCCGCCAGGAGTATTGCGGTTTTCAGCGCTGATAATAGAGCTGATGGTTTCCACAGAAAGATTGTAGGCATCCAGTTTATTGGGGTCGCAATATACATTAACCTCACGCTTGGGTGCACCGGAAATAGACACCGTACCCACACCCGGCACACGCGCCAACGGGTTCACAATGTTATCATCCAATATCTTGTAGAGTGCCGGCTGACTTTCATCTGCCTGAACGGAAAGCAACAGGATAGGAATCATATCCGTGCTGAACTTGAAGATGATAGGTGTCTCCACCTCATCGGGGAGCTGAGAACTCACCATGTCCAGCTTATCGCGCACATCGTTTGTCAACACGTCGATGTCATATCCATATTCGAACTCCAGCGTAATTACGGAGATATTCTCCGATGAACGGGAGGTGATATGCTTCAGGTTGCTGACAGAGTTCAGCGTATTCTCTAACGGACGGGTCACGTTGTTCTCGATATCCGACGCACTGGCACCGGCATAGGAGGTCATCACCATGATGGTGTTGGTCTCGATATCCGGATAAAGGTCCACCGGCAATTTCGACAAAGAGAACAGACCAAATATCGCTACTGCCAGGAAGCAAAGCGAGGTCATAATCGGTTTTTTAACCGCTCCTTCGTATAAACTCATGTTATTAGTGATTAGTTTGTTAGTGAGCAGTGATTAATCAGAAAGCATCTGGTGCTAACCATTAATCACTAATCGTTAATCATTATTTCTCTACTTCCACTTCTACCCCGTCAGCCAGCTTCGACTGTCCGGCAACAACCACCTGTGAATTGTTGTCCACACCTGAAAGTAATTCGTATTCAGTGTCCATCCGACGACCCAGTTCCACCTTGTTATAAGATACTTTGCCATCTTTATACACATAAACATAACGGTCACCTGAACCGGCACGCTTCACAATAGCCAAATCGGGCACAACCACGTGATCCTGCGTTCCGAAGTTCAACGTCACACGGGCAAACATACCCGGACGTACCTTCTGGTCGCGGTTAGCCAACTGCACTTCTACGGGGAAGGTGCGTGTATTCGCGTCGATAGTCGGATAAATGAGGCTGATTTTGCCTTCAAATTCCTCGTCTCCGTAAACATCTACCTTTACAGCTACTGGAGCCCCCTTCTTTACCTTCGTGAAGTAACCTTCGGAAACGTTAATCATCAGCTTCACCGGAGTTATCTGTTCTACGGTCAGCACAGGATTGCCGCCACTGTACATATCACCATTGTCATAGTTACGGGCTGTCACCACACCATTGATGGGGCTAAGCAAAGCGGTGTTTTCCAATAAATTCTTATAAGTGGTCTGCTGTACGTCCAGCGCCATCTTGGCTGCATCCCATTCGGATTTGGAAGTACCGCCCACCTTATATAATTCATCGGTACGTTTGAACTCTATTTCCTGGTTATCCAGACGGAACTTCGCCTGCTTCAGGCTGGCAGCATCCATCTGTACCAGCTTCTGGCCTTTAGCCACGCGGTCGCCTACTTCTACAAAAATCCGGTCGATACGCACGGGAGAAGAAGGAGCAATGTTGTTCTTCACCTCAGCCTGTACCGTAGCTGTATATTCTTGTATCTGGTCAACAGGACGTGCGGTCACAGAGGCCAGTTTCACTCTTGGTTTTTCTTCTACTTTTTCTGTCGCAGCCTTGTCTTTCTCTCCACCACTGCATGAACTCAGTAGTGCAACGGCCACCAGGGCGATTAATTGAAAACTTTTTTTCATATCGTTGTGATTATATATTTCTACTTGTTAATTTAATAATTACGACCCAAAACCTGGTCAAGGTCAGCCTTGGCCACCAGATAGTCGTAAATAGATTGGTTATAAGTCAACTCGGCCTGAGTCAGAGATACTTGTGAGCTATTCAGTTCCAGCACTGTGCCTTTACCTACTTCGTAACGCTTACCGGCGATTTCCACCGCCTTCTGAGCCTGCATCACGTTTTCCTTGTTACTGACAACCTGCTCGGAACTTGCCGCCATGTTGTTTTTGTAACTGGTTACCTGCATATTCAGTTGGCGTTCCGTATTCGTGCGATTCCCCCGCAACTGGTTCATCTGAATCCGTGTACTTTTCAGCTTCGTGAAGTTACTTGCCTTATAAAGAGGGATATTCAGGGTGAACACCAATGAAGAACTTCCGCCCCAATTGTAGTCGAAGACGTTCCAGTTATCATTATACAATGACTGATACTGGTATTGATAACTCATGCCCAGTGTCGGCATAAAATTCGTCTTCAAAGACTTCAGATTCTGATTCAGCAGTTTCAGATTCAGTTCGAACTGCTTCATGGTGGTGTTGTTCACTAATCCTTCATCAAGCGTATTGAGTTGGTTGGCAAACAAATCAGTTTCATATTTAGCCAGACTGTCGTCTATCTTAATATCAAAATCTTCCGTTATTCCCATCAGCACCTTCAACTGAAGCTTGGATAAAGTGACGGCATTGCTTGCCGAAATCACATTCGGCTTAACGCTACGCATCTGCACTTCAGCACTGATCTTATCGAACTCGCTGACTGCTCCTTGCAGATATTTCGCATTGACCACATTGTAGTTGTCTTCTGCCAGCTTATAGCTTTTCTGCAAAACTTCATAAGAATCTTGCGACAGCATCAACTGATAATAAGCCTTAGTGACCTGATTAACCAAATCCTGCTTGGAAGCGCGGGATTTCTCTACTGCCAATTCTATGTCGGTTTTCGTCATAGACATTGCTTTGTAGACCGAAGGAGCAAATAACGGTAAGCTGATGTTCAAAGCTCCGCTTACAGTATTTGAATTGTCCTGACCCATCTTGAATGACTGACCGCCAAGATTCATCTGGGCTGCCGTAATCGTATGGTTCCATGTTCCGCCAATGCTGGCTTCCGGCAACAGATTCTGCCAAGTTTCCTTGTTAGCCACCTTTTTCAGGGCTATTTCCTCTTCAGCCACCTTTATGGTCGGATTATCGCTGAGTGCAATTTCCAGTGCTTTGTCGAGGGTCAAGGTTAGGGTTTCTTTTGTTTCCTGTGCTTGCACGGAGCCTACAGCCCACGCCAAAACCACAGTCAACATCATCTTTTTGCCTACTAAAATTAGTTGTCTGTCCATAAAAAAATCAATCTATATGTTTAAAGATTATTTGGTCATTCCGAACCGGTTTGTCGCTTCTGCCGGTACTCCTGAATGAATTCTTCCAGTTTCCGGGCTCCTTTCTCTGTCGAAATCCCCCGAAGGTAGGTGAACATGATGGACTCATACACTTCGAGGAAAGAATACTCTTTGCAAAGGTCTGTATTCATCAACAAGTCGAGCTGTTCGCGCACCAACAGGTTTACAATAGAAAAATTAACATCATCGCGGAAGTAGCCTTGCTTTATACCTAACTTAAAGAAAGCAATTGTCTCTTCAGAGTCACGGTTACGACGTTTTATCAACATATCATATACCTTGGGGTATTTCTTGATATCTTCAAAGAACTTTTTATTCGTATTATGGAACTTCTCAATGCTCCTTTGATAGAGCTTTAACAAAACTTCCAGTACATTAGAGGCTTTTTCGTAGACTTCCTTCACATACGCATCCCCCTCGTCCTGAGCCTTTCGAAGACATTCCATCAGTAAGGTTTCTTTATCAGCAAAGACTTCATATAAAGTACGTTTGGAGATGCCCAATGCTGCCGCAATGTCATCCATCGTAATGCTTTTGATACCGTGAGTAGCAAAAGATTCCAGAGCAGTATCAACGATACGCTCCCGTAACTCCAACCTCGAAGGGGTTTCTTTCATGTTGTCGCCCGTTTTCATTCTATTGTATCTTTAGATTTTTAGATTTCAAGCAGAGGAATGTCCTCTTTCGGAATAAAACTGGGCAAATATAGAAAGAAAACTCAATCCAACGATTGAGTTTTCTTATTAGGTTCGCTATATTAATATTTATTAAAGATATAGCATATTTATTGGGAAGAATAGCGATTAGTAATCGAACTTTGTGCGGTTCAGGAAAGCAACTGTCTTATGAATCTCTTTGTACATGACGATATCGTCTTTAATAAAAGGGACTTCCTTACGATATTCGTGCAGGAAGCGCTCCAAGGCCGGAGAGGTTTTCAGAGGACGACGGAACTCAATGCCTTGGGCGGCATTCATCAGTTCGATAGAAAGGATGTGTTCCAGATTGTCCATGATGCGATACAACTTGGTAGCCGCATTGGCTCCCATACTGACGTGGTCTTCCTGCCCGTTGGAGGAAACAATGGAATCACTGCTGGCGGCATAGCAATACATCTTATTCTGACTGACCATAGAGGCGGCAGCATATTGCGGTATCATGAAACCGGAATTCAGACCGGGATTGGCAACCAGAAATTCGGGCAAGCCACGCAAACCCATGATTAGCTGTGCCACACGGCGTTCGGAGATATTGCCCAGTTCGGCAAGGGCGATACCGAGGAAGTCGTAGGAAATAGCGAGCGGCTGGCCGTGGAAATTACCGCCGGAAATGATACGGTCTTCATCGGGGAAGATGGTAGGATTGTCCGTTACGGAATTGATTTCGGTCAGCAGGACGGAGGAGACATAACGGATGGCATCTTTCGTAGCACCATGTACCTGAGGTATGCAACGGAAAGAGTACGGATCTTGTACATGTGCCTTGTGCTGGGCTATGATTTCACTGCCTTCCAGGAGTTTACGGAAGTTATTGCCCGTCTCGATTTGCCCCTGATGGGGACGGATTTGCTGGATGCAATCCATGAAAGGATCGATGCGTCCATCAAAAGCTTCGAGGGAAAGAGCAGCAATAAGGTCGGCTTTCTTGGAAAGACGGAAGGCTTTCAGAATGGCAAATACGCCGTTGGCACTCATGAACTGCGTACCGTTGAGCAGGGCCAGCCCTTCTTTACTCATGAGTTTCACCGGTTCCCAGCCAAATTCATCGAGAACGCTGATAGCTTCGCGCTTCTTACCCTTATAATAGACATCGCCCACACCGATAAGCGGCAGGAAGAGATTGGCAAGGGGAGCCAGGTCGCCGGATGCACCGAGTGAGCCGCGGTCGTAGACGATTGGCATCACATCGTTGTTGAAGAAATCAAGAATGCGCTGCACGGTAATGACTTGCACGCCGCTATGTCCCAGGGAAAGGGCATGAGCTTTCAGCAGCATCATCAGTTTGACAATAACGGGACGTATTTCTTCGCCGACACTGCAAGCATGGCTCTTAATCAGATTTTCCTGCAAGGTGCCCAGCTCATCGGGGGAAATGTTTTTGCTACACAGGGAACCGAAGCCTGTGGTGATGCCGTAGAGGGGTTCTTCGGACTCGGCTATCTTATGGTCGAGGTAGTCGCGACATTTCTGTATCCGCTCCTTGGCTTCGGGAGCCAGTTCCAGTTTCAGGTTTTCGTTAATGATGCGTTCGATGATGTCGAATGTGAGTTCACCGGACCCTATATGATAGACATTTTTCATACTCTTAATTCTTGGTTAATGGCGTCCAACACTTCTTTTTCGCGTTCACAAGTCTGGCGTTCCAGTATGTCGGCTTCCCTTTGCAGGTCATCGGCAAAGGCTTTGTCCTTGATGGAACCCAGATTGATGCGGACATTCAGCAATGCACCCAGCACGGCAGTGCGGGCGGACATCAGGGCTACGCAAGCATCAGTCACGGCATTTTGGTTTCCGAGGCGGGCGACATCGGTAATGACGGACATCAGTTCATAGGCATTGCGGGCCACCTGCATGGGGACAAGTGCGGCATGCTTGGTGGCTTCCTGGATGGCGGCGCTGCGGGCGGCTTTCTCTTCATCGGTGGCTTTAGGCATCTTGAAGCAGGCAAACACGGCATCGTAGGCTTCCGAGTCACGGTCTATATCGGCAATGAAAACATCTTTCTCTTTCATGGCAAGGGAGGCAATGTGGTTCATCAGTTCCTCGTGTCCTTCGTAATTCTTCTTGCCGATGGTGAGGTTGGCAACCATAGCGGTGAGTGCCGAAGCTACGGCACCGTTCAGGGCAGCGATGCTTCCACCGCCGGGGACGGGGTCATTGCCCGCCACTTTATTCAAAAAGTCTTTTACAGTTAATTCAACTAACATGGTATTTTTCTTTTAATGGTTATCGATTGTGTTTTCTTTCAGAAGTTATAGCACGGGATAAATCACTCCTTCCTTAATGGTAGTGTTAACGCAATTCATACCTACATAGTAAGGTAGAAAATGATAGTTATCCGTATTCAGCACCACGAAGTCCCCTTTCTTGCCCACTTCAATACTGCCGATGCTGTCCGCACGGTTCAGGGCGGCGGCACCGTTCAGGGTGAGGGCGGTGATGGCTTCTTCGATGGTAAGTTGCATATAGATGCATGCCAAGGCAAAGGTCAGCGGAATGGAACCGGAGAAGCAACTGCCGGGATTGAGGTCGGTGGCAAGGGCTACGGCACAGCCGGCATCTATCATTTCGCGGCCACGGGCGTAGTTTTCTTTCAGGGCGAAAGCCGTCAGGGGAAGCAGGGTTGCCACGGTTCCGGCATCCCTCATGGCACGAATACCTTCATCGGATGCGTGCAACAGGTGGTCGGCAGAAACCGCGGAGAGTTCCGCAGCCAGTTCGGCACCGCCCAACGGGACGATTTCATCGGCATGGAGTTTCAGCCCAAGACCGTATTTTTTGGCGGCTTGCAACAGACGGCGGGATTGCTCTACGGAGAAAACGCCTTGTTCGCAAAAGACATCACAGAACTCGGCAAGCTCGCCTTTTGCCACACAAGGCAGGACGTCGCGGATGATGAAATCGATGTATTCGTCCGTACGTCCCCGGTATTCTTCGGGCACGGCATGTGCACCCAGGAAGGTGGAGACAATATCTACCCGTTTATGCTCGTCATTGTTCAGGCTGCGCATGACTTTGAGTTGCAGAAGTTCCGTGTCTTTGTCAAGTCCGTAACCGCTTTTACCCTCTACGGTGGTGACCCCCATGGCACTCATTTGTTTCAGGAAGCTTTCGGCTTTGGAGCGAAGCTGGATAAAATTGCATTCGCGGGTAGCCTTTACGGTACTCACAATGCCGCCGCCACGCTCCATAATGGACATGTAGCTTTCACCTTTCAGCCGCCAGGAAAATTCTTCGGCACGTTCGCCACCGAAAACAAAGTGTGTATGCGAGTCGACGAAACCGGGTAACAGGCATTTGCCACGGGCATTGTAGTGCCAGTAGCGTTGGTAATATCCGTCGCGGCTCTCGCCCCGGGAGGGACCGACGTAGGAAATGATACCGTCGGTCACTTCTATCGTAGCATTGTCGATGATGCATAACTCGCCCATTTCCTTGCCACAACGGGCGGAAAAACCGATAGGCGTCACGACACGTGCATTGAAGATTATCAGGTTTTCAGTCATATTGAAAAACTTTATTTGTGTAATCTGTATAAATTGGTGTCTTACCTTATTCTTCCATAATCCGCGCTTCAAGCACTTGTTGCATAGAGAAATTCTCTAAACCAAGATAATAGGAAGCTGTATCAATGAGCGCCTCCATCGGAACGAGGCCGATAATTTCGCTGCCCACGATGCTCACTCCATAACGCTGCGCTTCAATGCGGGTTAGTTCGAAAGCACGGTAAAGGGCGGTGCGGGTGTAGTCCGTCATATTGATGGATACTTGCGTGATGCCGCGGTCCTTCAACTCTACCCCCATTGCCTTGCAATAGCGCAGACCACCGCCGATGAAACGGATTTTCTTGGCAATGTCGTGGGCAATGTCCAGATTGGGAGTGCTGAGGTTGATGTTATAAGCCACCAAAGGCATACGGGCACCGACAGCAACTGTTCCGGCAGTCGGATGACGCTCGGCAGGTCCGAAATCGGGTTGCCATTCGGGGAGTTTTATCTTTTCCGCCATGCCTTCGAACTCGCCTTTACGCACAGCGGCAAGGTTTTCGCGATGGGGGGCGGAAGCGGATTTCTCATACAGGAAAACCGGAAGGTTGTAGCGTTTAGCCACCTCGGCACCGACTTCTTTGGAGAGGGCGATGGCTTCTTCCATCGTTACGTTCTTGATGGGGATGAAGGGAACTACATCGACAGCACCCATGCGGGGATGTTGACCGGTGTGGTGATTAAGGTCGATGAGCTGAACGGCAATACCGATGGCTTCGAGGACGGCGTCGCGGAGCGGTTCGGGCTCACCTACCACAGTAACGACCAGACGGTTATGGTCTTCGTCATTGCTATAATCCAGGAGTTTCACACCCGGTTTTCCACGGAAAGGTGATATGATTTGGTCTATTTTCTGCAAGTCACGTCCCTCACTGAAATTGGGGACACATTCAACGATTTTATTCATATTGGTTTTCTATTTTGAGTGTTATTTCTTTAATAATAATCAGGGAGCATTCAGCTCATATTCTCGTAGTATCTTCATTCCCCTCCTCCGGGGAGGAAGGGTGCCCGGAGGGCGGGGTGGTAGGTTAAAAAAGTAATCCTTATATATTAAGTAATCTGTGGTTTACCTACCACCTCCCCCCGTTGGGGTACTCCTCCTCCCGGGAGGAGGAGAATGGAGATAGTACTACCTTATATATTTATTAACCAGTTCGCCATCCGCCACATACGGCATTGTGATATGGTAACCGTCAGCATGTGTCCGGTTGAACTCTTCGCTCGTCTCCATCGCATGTTCGTTTCGTGCCCACGAACGGCGTGCCACACCGCCCATCACGTCCCAAAGCATTGCCGAACGGAGTATCTCGTCCACCCGCTCGCTGCCATCGCACACCATACCGAAGCCGCCGTTAATCGCCTTTCCGATGCCGACACCACCGCCATTATGCAATGCCACGAGACTCATTCCCCGCGCACAGTTTCCGGCGAAACACTGCACGGCCATATCTGCCATGACATTACTGCCGTCTTTAATATTCGAAGTTTCCCGGAAAGGAGAATCCGTACCGCTGACATCGTGATGGTCACGTCCCAGCATGATTGGCCCGACTTCGCCATTGCGCACCATTTCGTTAAATTTCAGTGCTATATTCATACGTCCCACCGCATCCTGATAGAGAATGCGTGCCTGCGTACCCACCACAAGGTTATTCTTTTCCGCATCGCGTATCCAGTTGTAATTATCCAAATCCTGTCCGCGCCGGTTCGGGTCGATACATTCCATAGCGGCCTGGTCGGTCTTTATTAAATCTTCATGCTTGCCACTCAGGCACACCCAACGGAATGGTCCGTAACCATAGTCGAAAAGCTGCGGCCCCATAATGTCTTCCACATAGCTGGGGAAAATAAAGCCATTCTTGTCATCCTCTTCTTTGGCAATCTCCCGGACTCCGGCATCGTAGATGGCTTTCATAAAGGAGTTGCCATAATCAAAGAAATAAGTTCCACGCTCCACAAGTGCTTTTATCGCACGGAAGTGACGTACCAACGATTCATCCACCAGCCCGCAGAATTCTTGCGGATTTTCATGCAGCAGGTTCGTACGTTCCTCAAATGTCAATCCCACCGGACAATAACCGCCTTCGTAAGCAGCGTGGCAGGAGGTTTGGTCGGAAAGTAAATCAATATGTATAGTTTGATTTACGGCATATTCCAACAAATCGACAATATTACCATGATAGGCAATGGAGATAGGCCGCTTGCCATCCATCGCTTCGCGAGCCAGTGAAAAGGCATCGGAAATGGAATCTGTGACGTGTCCCACCCAACCTTGCCGGTGACGGGTTTCAATACGGGACATATCCACCTCAGCAATAATAGAAGCCGCTCCCGCCATCTCCGCCGCCTTGGGCTGGGCACCGCTCATACCTCCCAAACCGGAAGATATAAATAGGTGTCCTTGCAAATTACCTCCCTGGGGAATACCGAGTTTCATGCGTCCTGCATTCAGAAGTGTATTGAAAGTGCCGTGCACAATACCTTGCGGACCAATGTACATCCAGCCTCCGGCAGTCATCTGCCCGTAATTGGCAACGCCCATCTGCATGGCGACGTGCCAGTCTTTCTGGTTATCGTAAAGGCCTACCATCATGGCGTTCGTAATAATGACGCGCGGCGCTTCGGGCTTGGAACGGAACAGGCCCAACGGGTGTCCGCTCTCGATAACGAGTGTCTGGTCTTGCGTCAGCACTTCGAGATATTGTTTGATAAGACGGTATTGCATCCAGTTCTGGCATACTTGTCCCGTCTCACCGTATGTGACAAGCTCGTAAGGATAGAGGGCAATATCAAAACAAAGATTATTGTCAATCATTACCTGAAACGCTTTGCCTTCGATGCAATTCCCCTTATACGCATCGATAGGTTTTGCCTTAAGGTCGCCCTGTGGACGGTATCGGTAGCCATAGATGCGCCCGCGTGTGCGAAGCTCTTCCATGAACTCCGGGGCAAGGGTTTCATGTAATTCTTTGGGAATATAGCGCAATGCGTTCTTCAACGCCGTGGCCGTCTGTGCAGGCGAAAGAGTAAAACCACGGTCGGGAGCCCGCCGGATACCCTCAACGAAAGTAGGGTAAGGGGGCAATGTGTTACTTAGGGTTATTTCCATAACATGCAGGATGAAAGGTTACAAAATGTCATCAGTTTACTTCCGTAAGCTGCCGCAATATAGAAATAAATCCCGATATCAGCAAAGGATACCGGGATTTATTTATCATTTCGTCATTTCAATTGCAGTAGGTACTTGCCTGTGACTTCCGCCCTCTCACTATCTTCTTTGAGAAAAGCTTCCAGAAGTTCCGGCTCATTCTTTAGCAGAAGCAACATCTTGTCTTTTCCTACGAACTCTACTTTTCCCGTCTCCGGATTCAGTTCATAGTAGACACGCGCATTCACCAGTCCCGACGCCGCAATAGCTGTGCCCACATCTCCACCGAGCTTCGTGGCATCGGCGGGCTGAGTAGTACTTGCCGCCACAGAGCCTACAGGCTGCGCGTAGAAATAAATCTTTCCCTGCACCCACATGGCAGGCGCATACCAGCCTCCAAAACGAAAACGTTTATAACGAACCTTTTTACAGTTGACATATAACGCCGAGTCCGACTTCACCGCATAACAGCGGGATTTCAAATATCGGCAGAGACCGGGATTTTCATCCACCGAGATGCGATAATCAGCTCCCCCCATCAGCAAAATCTGATTCTTAGAGCGCTTCTCAATCTTCAACGTGGAGAGTGTGTCGCCACGGTCTTCCACCAGTTCCTTCAAATTGGCATATATCACATGTTGGGCGCTTCCATGCAAAGCAACCAATAAACAGAATATGCCTAATAACCACCACCTTTTCATACCGCAAGTTTTTCTTTCTAAAACACTCTTATTTGAGCGAAAGTTACATTATTTATCCAAGAAGAGCAAATAAATGAAAGAAAAAGTGGAGATAGCGGAAATAAATGTCTCCGATTATTTCCGGCAGAAGCCTTCTTTACCCAGTATATGCATTAGACAGAATAATAACAAAAAGGGAAAAAGGGAAATAGCATAGGCTTTACATTATCAACGCATTACAAGGATACACTCGTATCCCTTACAGGGGGATGATAGTTCCCCCTCATGGGAACGACAGTTTCCCACCATGGGAACGCGAGTTTCCTACCATGGGAACGAGAGTGTCCCTTCATGGGAACCGCAGTGTCCCTTGGTGGATAGACTGTTCTTCATTAGTATATCAACAAGAGAAAGCTGGATAAGCATTTGGTTATAATCTATGCTTGTTTTACCTTTGCAAGCAAAGAAGAAGATAATGAACACAATCAATGAGATAACTGCCACTTATCAGCATATTGCCGAAGAGGGGCGCCGGAAACTGAATAAAGTACAAAACAAGATTTACCGCATAGGTACTCTCCGATTACTGCTGTTCGTTGCCGGAGTAGCGGGAATCATATACTTTTGGTCGGCAGGTTGGGTAGTGCTGACAGGGGTCATTGCCGTAACACTTCTGCCTTTCATCCTGCTAATAAAGTATCATAACCGCCTGTTCCACTGGAAAGACTACCTGGAAAAGAAGATAGAAATCAACGAACAGGAGCTTGCCGCACTGAATTATAACACGGCATCCTTTGAGGATGGAGCCGAGTTCGTAGACCCGGCACATCTGTATAGTTTCGATTTGGATGTCTTTGGACCTCATTCTCTGTTTCAATATATCAACCGGACGTGTACACAGCTTGGAAAGAACCTGTTAGCCACTTGGTTGGGCACACATCTGGAGAAGAAAACAGACATAGAAGCCCGGCAGGAAGCTGTCCGCGAACTCGCTCCGCTCCTGGAATTCAGACAGGAATTTCGCATCCTGGGATTACTGCATAAAGGGAAAGCGGCCGACGAAGATGAACTCAAAGCATGGGCCAAAAGTCCGAGCATCTTCCGGAAGAGCCTGTTTTTCCGCATGTTGCCTTGGTTAGTCGGTGGAACAAATGCAGTGTGCATTGCACTTGCAATTGCAGACATCATTCCGGCCAGTGTTTGTGGAGCCGTATGGGTATGTTTTGTATTCGCTAGTTTCAGTTTCACCGGCAGAATCACCAAGATGCAAGCAGTGTATGGCAAGAAACTGCAAATACTGGCAACGTATGCCAATCTGCTCCGCCTTATAGAAAACCAACCGGTGAAAAGCCATGTATTAAACGAAGTAAAAACGTGGATTGGCGGCGAAAAACAGACTGCCTCCCACTCCATCCAACGACTGAGCAAACTAATGGACGAACTCGACCAACGAAACAATGCTTTCATGTATGCCATTCTCAACGGTCTCTTCTTCTGGGAAATCCGACAGATCATGCGTATCGAAGGATGGAAAGAACAGTATGCTTCGGAATTGCCCCGTTGGCTGACAGCCATCGCCCACATGGATGCGTTATGCTCACTGGCGACTTTTGCCTACAACCATCCGGACTACTCTTATCCTGTCATCGCCACCCGTTCTTTCTGCCTCCGCGCCGAAGATATGGGACATCCGCTAATGAACCGCGACAAATGTGTGCGCAACGACATCGACATAGAGAAACGTCCTTTCTTTATCATCATTACCGGCGCCAATATGGCAGGCAAAAGTACATATCTCCGCACGGTAGGCATCAACTATTTGTTAGCCTGCATCGGAGCACCTACCTGTACCCGGCAAATGGAACTATATCCTGCCCGTCTCATCACCAGCCTGCGTACCAGTGACTCTCTGACCGACAACGAATCTTATTTCTTCGCCGAACTCAAACGGCTGAAACTTATTATCGACAAACTGCAAGCCGGTGAGGAATTATTCATCATCCTCGACGAAATTTTAAAAGGGACCAACTCCACAGATAAGCAAAAAGGTTCTCTCGCTCTCATCAAGCAATTCATGACTTTACAGGCAAACGGCATCATCGCCACTCACGACTTGATGCTTGGTACCCTTGCCGAGATCTTCCCTACCGATATACGCAACTATCGTTTCGAAGCCGACATTACCGACAATGAACTCACTTTCTCATATCGTCTGCGCGAAGGGGTAGCCCAGAATATGAATGCTTGCTTCCTGATGAAAAAAATGGGGATAGCCGTCACCGACTAATCCCCACTAACTTAAAGTTAAGTCCAGTAAAAGCCTATAGGCTAGTTCACTTTACACTTCGACAAGAAAGCCGATACAGTCGCTGCATCATTACCCGTGTAATAATGCACGGAAGTCACCGGTGTGTACGTATAAGGCACAAATTGGAACAACTGAACAGCTGCAAATTTATTATCTTGCGAAAGTATAACATCCATACGCACATTACCACTTCCTTCACTCTTGACACCATCTTCAAGCGTAAGATGACCCTTTTCAATCATTTCTTTCAGCTTGCCCATGTGTTTCAAATCAAAGAAAATGCTACGCTCTTTCGTAACGCTGCCAGTGGGGAGATAGACCACTTCTTTTGATTTCCAGAACAAACGGAATATTCCTAATAGAAAGAATGCCGTTCCCAGCACCATCAGTAACATACTGAGCGTAGACGATCGATCAGTTACTTCAAAAGTGGATACAAACACGAGGATGCCTAACAGTAACATAACTGCCGAGAAAATAAGTCCGGAAATACTTGTACGTTTTACAATATCAGGGTGTGTAGATGCAAAGATTGTTGCATCAATTGCTTGAGTTGCCATAATTTAAATCGTTTTGAAATGAATAAAAGTTTAACTAATAAAAATAGTCACCTAATGTAAGCCAATGGTTACAAAAGGTAAAAAAGAAATTGATTCATTCAAACGTCTAAATGATAATTCTCCTGAGCGTAAACACATAATATTCACACGCAGGTTGGCAACGATAGAAAGCAGTAGTATCGAACAACTTCGAGCGTTGCAATGATAATGCACCATCACGATGAGCCAATCGCTCTACTACATCTTTCAATGAAAGTATGAATTCGGTTGTATATGAACGCTGCGCACGCGAAAACGTGAGCAACTGTGTAGCTCCACCGGAACTTGCAATCTCCGCATCAGATAAATATGGCAATTGCGGAGCCGGAATATAACTTCCTTGCCGGACATCATTTCTCTGCATATTCCCGTCTTCTCCCGCAGCTCTTTGAGAGACAATAGTCGTTCCATCTACTGATGCAGTAAATGTATCGCTCACGCTTCCCCAAAAGGCAGTTGCAAGAACCAGGATCAATATCAATTTTAAAAACTTTGCCATATCTATTTGCAAAGATAACAGTTTGTTTCATTCAATTGTTTAAAATAAGAACCTTTTAATGAATGTTTAGGAAAGATATATCTTTATTCCTCACAAGAGCCTCGTAAGCAACTTCATACAGAGATTAAAAGTAAAATCTGTGGTTATCAGAGCACAGTTTGCAGACAAATCACCTTTTGGCAAGAAGTTTAGCAACAGGACAGAAAGCCTAAATGAGAAACAAAGTATAGAAAAACATGTGGAAAACAAAAAAGCCATCCCCCTTTGCAGGAGATGGCTTTTATATCGAAAAGAATAGTCGATTTATTCAGCTTTAGCTTCTTCAGCCTTTGCTTCTTCAACTGCCGGTGCTTCAGCAACCGGAGCTGCTGCCTCTGTAGCAGTTTTCTTAGAACGGCGGGTACGAGTAGCTTTCTTAGCAACTTTTTCCTTAGCCATATTTTCGTTGTAGTCAACGAGTTCAATGAAGCACATTTCTGCGTTATCACCCAGACGGTGTCCTGTCTTGATGATACGAGTATAGCCACCCGGACGGTCAGCAATCTTCACTGAAATTTCCTTGAACAGTTCTGTTACAACTTGCTTATCCTGCAAATTGCTGAACACAACACGACGAGAGTTAGTCGTGTCATCCTTTGATTTCGTAATCAAAGGCTCAACGAACTTCTTCAGAGCTTTAGCCTTTGCAACAGTCGTAGTGATTCTTTTGTGCTTAA
>CAMTFK010000053.1 GCA_947071285.1 uncultured Bacteroides sp.
TCAGTATATCGGTCAGTTCATTGGAGTTAATCTGTCCCAGGATAGGTTTTCCTGCTGTACCGGAAGGCTCTCCGTTATCATTGGCACGGAAATCCTTGCGCTCGGCTCCCAACATATAGGCGTAGCAGACGTGACGGGCATCGTAATATTTCTTCTGATAAGTTTCCAGATGCGATTTTACCTCATCGACAGTACGCACAGGCAAAGCGATAGCAATGAATTTGCTACGCTTCTCGGTATAAATCCCTTCGGCAGGGGCGTTTATGGTTTTGTAGGTATCTTCACTCATGGTGCAAAGATAACAATTCTTTATAGCCCTGCAATCGGCAATTTTCTTCTTTTTACTTTAAAATAACCTATTAAAAATGCTTTGATTGGACTTAAATGCCCAAATAAGTATTGAAAAGTACCCAAAACTGCCGAAATCGGGTATTAGAGAAGGAATAAATACAACCTATCTTTGCATTTTGAAAATCAATACATTATAAGAACAATGGATTATATAGAAGATATACATAGAGGTAGTTCAATCAAAGAAGGACGAGGAATTATTGAAAAAGTTTTTCAGGAGCTTTACTTTGATGCTCCACTCTCGAATAAAACACTATCTCAAAGAACAACGCTACCCATACCATTGGTAACAGCCCTGAAAAAAGAGGGTATCAGGTTGGGTGTATGGGAACAATGCAAAGGTGGAATGGAATTGACTATTGCAGGACGGAAATACGTTGAACAGATACTTGGATATGAAGGTATCAACCGTTGCCTATATCATCAATTGATGAAAAGTGAAGAAGCAAAAGAAAGGTATGTGAATTGGCTGAGCGGAAAATACCGGACAGCATTCAACAGCCGTCCATCGGTAGATGTAACCCTTGATCAAGCCCAATGTACAGTTCAGACAGCATTCCGCCGTGCCTTACTTTGTCTGACTTACGGTACACTGATCGGCAAACATATACTTTGCCTTGGTGACGATGATTTCGTCTGCCTTGCTATCGGTTTTTTATTGAAAGAGCTTTTCCCTGCCAGAGATACCTATCCGACGGATATCCTTGTGCTTGATGTGGACAAACGCTATATTGAGTATTTGCAACAACAAGCGAAACAATGTGCTTTGCCCATAAATTGTGAACAAATAGACTTGCGTTTACCTTTCCCTGTGCATTTATCAGGACGTTTTGATTGCTTGTTCACAGACCCGCCTTATACACAAGAAGGAGCTTCGCTGTTTTTGTCCCGCGCCATCAGCACATTGAAAGAAGAACGTGGATTGAAGATTTTCTTTTCATTTGGAAACAGGCCTACAGACGAAAGTTATTTATTGCAAAAATGCTTTCAACTCCACGGTTTGTCCATCAAGGATATTCTTGCGCAGTTCAATGAATATGAAGGAGCATCACTATTAGGAAACAAAGGACAACTCTTTGTATTGGAAACGACAGACCGTACCAGGGCTTTATTTCCGGCTGAGAAGAAAAGCCGCAGCGATATTTATACGGCAGACAGGCATCCGAAACAAAACCTCTATCGTTGCAAACAATGCGGACAATCATATACAGTAGGCAATGATAGCGATTTCCTGACAATTAAAACATTGAAAGAGCATGGCTGCCCGGCTTGCGGATGCCGAATCTTCTACCGCCAGCATAAAAAGAAAAATGCGATTATCCGGCAACATCTTCCTTTAGGACATCACATTCTTGCAGACTTCTATGATTGTGGCGGCGACAAACTTGATGATGTGGAACAGATACAAGTCTGCATGCATGAAGCAGCAGTAAAAGCCGGGGCAACAATTGTGCAAGAAAGTTTCCACAAGTACGATCCTATAGGAGTGAGTGGTGTTGTCGTCATCCAAGAATCTCATCTGACCATACATACATGGCCGGAATGCCGTTATGCCGCTGTTGACTTGTTTACTTGCGGAACAAATGTCAATCCGTGGACGGCTTTCGATTATTTGCAAAAACAGCTGGAATGTGGCAATGTAGAGTACAGTGACTTGATGAGAGGCTCGAAAAGTACATAAATCGTCAAGTCCGGTTACGATATCCGGAAATGGAATATCCTGTCATACGGCGAAAGAAGCGGCATAAATAGGACGAATCTTCAAAGTGAAAGCAGACAGCCAAATCAGCGATGGACAGATTGGTATTGTTCAGGTATCTTTTGATTTCCGTGATGATAAATGTGTCAATAATCTCTTTGGGAGTCCGTTGCTCCACCTTATTGCATACTTTATAAAGATAGTCTGTAGTGATACAAAGTCTGTCTGCATAGAATTTCACGTCCCTTCTTTCACAACCATGTTTAATAAGAAACGACATGAACTTGCCGAATAGCATCCAAGCCCTGTCTTTCCTAATATTCTGCATCAACGAGGGCAATGCCGACTTGTATTCGGTATCTATGCCAAGAAATAAATTATATGCACAGTTTTGCAAGATTGTTTTCTGACAAGTATCATTACAGTTCTTCAGCGCCCATTGCATCTGCATAAACAGACCTTGCACAATGCTATATTGTTCTGCCAACAAATGGCAAACAGGATAGTTGTACACGCATGCCCAAAATTCGGCTGAGGTCATTTTATAAAAAATTTCTTCCATCAGAACCTGTGACAAATAAATATATTCCGCAGAAAAGGTAGCGGAAACCTTTAACGGAGTAAACAATATATCAGAGAACAATAGTAGCAAATCGCCTTTGCAGAACGTCCTTTTCCGCGTATTTGTGGAAATAACCGCTTTGCCTTCCGTACAAAGGAGCAACGTGCACCCGTCCGGAATAAACGGTGATAAATCCTGTAGGTTCGTTATACCCGTTCTACAGTTTTCTTTCTGTATAGAAGCTAAGTTTTGCATATAAAACAATATTAATCCTGATACAAAATTAAGAATTTTATGTTATATGGCTTGCTTTTACATTGCATCTTTCTCACCTCAAAAGCCATCATCAGCATTGGTGGAAGCGCTACAAATGCTGCAGGGCCTTTAGAAGTTTTTCCAAATCTTTTGCATAGTCTGCCACAGTAGTGAAAAGGACAGCTTCCATTCCGGCAGCCTTCGCACCCTCTACATTTTCCATTCTGTCATCAGTGAACAGACACTCTGAGGGTTCAAGGCCATAACGTTCGCACAAACGCAGATAGATTTCCTTTTCGGGCTTGACAATATGCTCCTCGCACGATATGACCCGTCCATCCAACAAATTAAAAATTTCATATTGACGCATCACTTCATAAATCACATCACTCCAATTGCTCAGTCCGTAGAGTTTGAAACCTTTCGATTTGTAGCAGACCAACACTTCCCGCATTCCTTCTATTTCTCCCGTCACCTCATCCAGATAATTTTCATAAAAGAACCGGAAAGCGCCAGCAAACTGAGGATGTTCGAACTGTGCTTTCCTTATCAATTCACCAAATGGAACAAGACCGAGGTCGCAGGCTTGGGTAAATGCGGGTGAGGCCAAAATAGTGCAAAAACATTCCTCTGTCTCTTTATCTCCCTTGAAATAACGTTCAAGAACAGCGTGTAAGTCATGGTTTACAAGGACTTTCCCGAAGTCGAAAACAAGATTCTTTATCATCGGCATCACAATGTTTTTTCGTTATCAATACTTTTTATGACACGACACGGATTACCAACAGCAATACTGTTCGCAGGTATTGACTTGGTAACAACGCTTCCTGCCCCAATGACAGAATTTCTTCCGACAGTCACACCCGGAAGAATGACAGCCCCTCCGCCAATCCATACTCCGCTTTCAATAGTGACCGGACAAGCAATGGTATCGCAAACCGACGCCTTCGGATTGGAGCGGACAGGCATACGTTCTGAAAAGACCACAGAATGAGTCGCCGTGTAGATTTTCACATCCGGAGCAATCATCACATTGTCGCCTATATTTATGGCTCCGTTATCCAAGAATGTGCAGTTCATATTGATAATAACCTGATTGCCGATGTGGATATTCTTTCCATATTCACATCGAAAGTCAATATCAATCGAAACTTGATTGCCTATGCTTCCGAACAGCAGCTTATAAATAGCCTTTTTAGCTTCATCATCGGCATAGTCAGTTTCCCTAAGTTGGCAAAGCAGTCTTTTGGTCTGTAATGTCAGTTCAACCAATTCCGGAGATGAACCGTCAAAAGGTTCACCATCCATACATTTTTGATATTCAGTTTTCATACTTCATTTCTTTTATTTTTCAGTATCGGGAGGATTATTGCGGATAAATGATGGTTTTGTAGGTATCTTCACTCATGCTGCAAAGATACTATTTTTGTTTTAGCCGCAATTTAATCTCACGTAAGTTCATTTAAAGTTCAGACATAAAAAGTAGATTTTAACAAAATCTTTTCTGAATGTCAGTCCTCTTCGAAAGCACGAATTAAAATCGGTCTACAGTGTAGACCAAATTCATCCTTTCATTCTCGTCTACTATCTTCGCCTGTCTTCGTAACGGATTTATGTCCAATCAGTAATATTTTTTCCATTTAAATCATCTCTTCTATAATTTTTTCGTAAGTTTGTCAAAAGTAGAAAGTATTATCAATACACCTTACTTGGTAGAAGAACTCTGAAATACATGAAGAAAGTAGTCATCGCCATCGACTCCTTCAAAGGATGTTTATCCTCGGCAGAAGCAGGAAAAGCTGCTGCCGAGGGTATTCGTTCCGTATTCCCGGAGTGTGAAATTCTGTCTCTACCTATAGCCGATGGCGGAGAAGGTATGCTGGATGTGCTGATTGCGGCAACCAACGGACGTGAAGTGCAGATTTCTGCCCACAACCCTCTCATGGAATGGCACGATACTTACTACGGCATTTCGGAAGACGAGAAAACGGCCTTTATAGAAATGGCAAGCATCAGCGGGTTGCCTTTGGTTCCACCGGAGAAAAGGAATCCGATGCTGACAACCTCCTACGGAACGGGAGAACTGATTCGTGATGCGTTGGAACGTGGTTGCCGCAACTTCATCATCGGCATTGGCGGCAGTGCGACGAATGATGCCGGGCTGGGAATGTTACAGGCCTTAGGTTTCCGATTTCTGGATAAAGAAGGGAAGATATTGGAAACTGGTAACGGAAAGATTTTAATGGAAGTTGTTTCCATAGATACAGGTTTCGTCCACCCTGATTTAAGGACTTCCCATTTTACCGTTGCCTGCGACGTACAAAATCCATTTCATGGCCCGGAAGGTGCCGCATATATCTTTGCCCCCCAGAAGGGAGCAGACCGAAAAATGGTAGAGGCGCTGGATGCAGGCATGAAAAACTTTGCAGAAGTCATCTTCCACAAAACGGGGAAAGACATTTCCAATCATCCCGGAGCAGGTGCCGCCGGTGGTATGGGGGGCAGTTTACTGGCTTTTCTGAATGCAGAATTGAAACCGGGAATACAGTTGATGCTGGATACTCTTGATTTCAGCAATAAAATAAAAGGTGCCGATTTGATTATCACCGGCGAAGGAAAGGCCGACAAACAAACATTAATGGGGAAAGTTCCTTCCGGCATACTTGACAAAGCTCGCAAACAGAAAATTCCGGTTATACTGATAGCCGGTAGCGTAGAAAATGCAGACGACCTGCATCGGGCGGGATTTCGGGGAGTATATTCTATCAATCCACCATCCATAACGTTGGAGCAGGCCATGCAATCGGAAGTTGCACGCGCAAATATCTCAGAAACGGTGGTAGAGATTTGTCGTTCCTTCTAAAATTTATCTTTCAATGGTTTCCTGATTACAGCTTACGTATCACTTTGCGACAGCGTTTCACTTCCCGTTCCGTCAGTCCGGGATGTTGCTTCGTTCCGCCTTTCTCAATGGCAGAGATGACTTTGAATCCACTCCATTTCAGAATTTCCTTTAGTGCTTTCACCACTCCCCTTGACTGATTAAAAAGGATATTGAAAGGATACGGGGTGGTACAAGTACTGACGATAACGGCCTTTTTCCCTTTATGCAGCCCTATAGGAATGCCTCGCGATGTCTCTCCCATCATTCCGTAAACGATGCGGTCGAACATTACTTTCAGTTGTCCGGGCAGATTCCCCCAATAGCAGGGAGCACCGATAATCAAGGCATGAGCTTCTTCTATCTGTTTCAGTACGCGCTGTGCATCATCTTCCGGCAGGCAACATTTCAGTTTCTCACGGCAACTCATGCAGCCGATGCAAGGACAGATTGCCAGGTCGGCAACTCTCACGACGGTTACTTCGTCGCCATTGTCTTTTGCTTCTGTTTCCATAAGTTGAAGCATCTTCGAGATATGGCCTTGCTTGCGGGGACTTCCGTTAATAATCAGAATTTTCATGATGACATGATTATGCAATTCCTAATAGCTGAACTTCAAACACCAAAGTGGAGAAAGCGGGAATAGGACCGCTGCTACGTGTTCCATATCCCATTGTGTAAGGGATATAGACTATCCAATGGTCACCTACATGCATCCGTTGCAGGGCTATCTGCCAACCTTCGATAACTTGGTTCAGACGAAATGCTTCAGGACAATTGCGCTTCCAGGAGTTGTCAAATTCACGACCGTTTATCAAGGTACCTTTATAGTGCACAGTCACAATGCTATTTAAACGGGGAGTATTATCACCGTTGCCGCTTTCCAATACACGGTAAAGGATTCCGCAAGGTAGTTCTTTGATATCTTCTTCTACACGCAACGCTTCCAAGTATTGCTCATTTTGCAGTTTGTATTCTTCTTTTCGTCCCATATACTCAAACTTCTTATTACTTTTTCAATCACAAAAGTACAACATTTATATCGTCCCGCAAAAAATAGACGAAGCTCATAGCTGCATTTTGGAGTTTATACGAATAAGGCGTATCTTTGCCCCATGAAAAAATTAGTTATCGTCGGATGTGGACGACTCGCCGGAATAGTTTCGGATGCAGTTGTCAATGGCTTGTTGCCTGAATATGATTTAGTGGGTGTATACTCTCGTACAGCAGAAAAAGCTGAACGTATCGTTGCCAAAATGCAGCAACATGGAAAAACATGTATGGCTTGCACAACCATAGAAGATTTACTGGCATTGAAGCCCGATTACTTAGTGGAAGCAGCCTCCCCTGCCGCCATGAAAGAACTTGCCCTGCCTGCATTGAAGAACGGGACTTCTATCGTCACCCTTTCTATCGGCGCACTGGCAGACACAGCTTTTTATCAGGAAGTGATGAAGACAGCCCAAGCAAATGGCACACGTGTGTATATCGTCTCCGGAGCTACCGGCGGATTTGATGTGCTGCGCACAGCCTCTCTGATGGGAAATGCAACCGCCAAGTTTTTTAATGAAAAGGGTCCTAATGCTTTGAAAGGAACTGCTGTATATGATGAGGCTCTGCAAAACGAGCAACGGATTGTTTTCTCAGGCAATGCAACCGAAGCCATCGCCATGTTCCCTACCAAAGTCAATGTAGCCGTTGCCGCCTCACTGGCCTCCGTTGGTCCCGAAAACATGCAAATGTCCATGCAGTCCACCCCCGGATTTGTGGGAGATACGCAAAGAGTAGAAATAAAGAATGAGCAGGTGCATGCCGTAATCGATGTGTACAGCGCCACGGCTGAAATAGCAGGGTGGTCTGTGGTGAACACCCTGCTCAATATCACATCACCGATTGTATTCTTCTGATTCGATTACCGGATATATTCCTTTATATTGGCAAGCACTTTCTCGCTCAGGCGGTCAAACGCCTGACGGGTGCGGCCAGTGGAAACTTGCATGCAACGGACATGGGGATGACTCAAAAGTTGCTCTCCACCCAAAGCTCCCACCGTATCACAAAAACAAAGATTGTCACCTTCCAGCCACTTGACAAATGCCGGTTCGTCCCATGCCGGGGATAATCCGGTATTGAACAGAATCTTCTTGTTTCCCAGTTGTCCGAACTCCGCCTCATGCAACAAAACCGTGTTCTTATTGAGGCAACAGAAAACAACCTCACTCTGAGCAAGAAGTTCGTTCAACGGCAGGAAACGATATCCTTTAGCTGCCGCCTCCTGCTTCTCACTACGGGCAAAGTAGGCAATCTCCGCACCGAAAAACTTCAATGCATCCGCTATCATGCCACCGGACTTACCCAGTCCTACAACACCAACTTTCAGCCCGGTAATCTCGCGCGGCATATCTTCCCACGGTTCCTGACCAAATCCATGCAGACAACGCACTAACTCACTGACCACATATTCCACCACACCCTCGTCGCCATAATCGCGGATACCTGTTACGGTTATTCCCCGTTCATTGGCATAGCGAATATCCACGTTGGCGCTTTCGGGAGAGTACAGCGAACAACACATCCCGATATATTTAATATCCGTACACTCCTCCAACACCGCACGGTTTATCCGGGAAGTATAACTCAGGAGCACAGCATCGGCATCTCCGATGCGGGCTATAATTTCCTCATCTCCTGCCGGAATATCAGGATACATCACAACTTCATCTGCATACGAGTGCAGTTCTTTTTCTGCTGACGGAATCAGACTTACAGGTTCTATTGCTACAAGTTTACGAAACATAGTTTTTTTGATTTTAGAAACGGCGAAGTTAACAAAAAGAGTGATATAAAACAAAAAGAGCTGCCATCGATGATACGTGACAACTCTTTCTTACTATCTTTACGACAATACTTCTTCTTGTTTTTATGCGGACGGTCTTTTGCAATCCAACGCCCGCCATTGCGTTCCAGCTCTATCGAGCGGTTCGCTTCCTTGAATGCCGATATTGCATCCCTGCGTTTCTTCGTTTTCATTGTTCTATAAACTTTAAATGCGTTGCAAAGATAGTCAATTAAAACGAAACTACCCTCTGCTGCCCAAGCTATTCTTATCCGGATTTATTTCGGAAACCATATTGCGCACTTCTTTCTTATCGACTTTGGAATATAAACCCAATTGTCGTCCTGGTAATGTTTCTTCAGCACTTTTCTGCATCTTGCTCTTATTTTCGAGAGTTTTTTCTTCTTTTTTATCCATATTCTTATCTGGTTAGGTTATTTACTAATATAGTAACACACGGAGAATCCTTAAGGTTCTCTCTTAACGCAAAAAAGAGTTGCCAATGACTGACAACTCTTTTTTAACATAAGAAAATTCCTAAATTCCGGCCATTATTTCTTACTGAGCTTCAACTCTGCAATAAAGGCTGTGATAAGCCCGATACCTCCAAACGAAAGCACGCAAGCTCCATAAACCAAAGATACCGTCTCACGATAAACACGCCAGTTGTCCACATCCTTATCCAAGTATCCGGGAATTGCCGAAGTGCAAATTACAAAACCTATCAACAATCCCAATCCCATGCCCACCAGCAGGCATCCTAATTTCAATGCCGAGAAAGAAAAATTGCCATAAAGTTTCGGCATACAAGCCGCATCCGGGACATACTTATCCCCCATCTTCTCAATCAGCATCAGGCGCTCCTTCTTACATACAAACAATTCAAACAGTTTGTAAATTCCTAAAGTAATGATTGCCATAATCGTAGGCACCATAATAAAATCCATCATATTCGTTTCGTTTTAAATTAGTATTTTTGTTCCTTTGTACACTTTAGACGCAGGCTTCTTTATGAGGTTACACATTCTGCGAAAAAAAATATTTCTTTCCGGATTCTGTAACCTTATATATAGAGTTGCGTCTAAAGAGCAAAATGGAGAATAACGAAACACATATTATCCGACGAATATTGAAAGGAGAAACTGCTCTGTACGAAAACTTCCTGAATCAGTACGGTCAACAGGTATTTTCCCTGATTGTCCGCATCATCTGCAATCAGGAAGATGCCGAAGAGCTGACGCAAGACGTTTTTCTGAAAGCGTTCCAGCACCTCTCCTCTTTCAAAGCCGAAAGTTCTTTCTCCACATGGATATATTCCATTGCTTATAATACGGCTATTTCGGCAGCCCGTAAAAGGAAATTTGATACCTTTGCCATGGATGATACGTTACTCGCCAACATTTCGGAGCAACAGGTTGATGAAACGCTGAACGACGAAAGCGAGGAAATGATTATCAAACTAAACAGAGCCATAGAAAAACTGAACTCTGACGAACGTGCCTTGATTACTCTATTCTACTATGAAGAAAAGACGATGAATGAAACCGCCCTGATTCTGGGCCTGACAGAGAGCAATGCAAAAGTAAAATTGCATCGCATACGTAAAAAGATATATGTACTCATTAAACAAGAGGAAGTATGAACGAAGAACAAAAAGATAAAGGACTGAAAAGAGCCGTAAAAGCGGAAAATGAATTTCGCCTGCCTTCCAACTTTGCTTACCGCACCATGAGGAAGATGGAAGAGGCTATGCGTCTGCGGGAAAAGAAATCGGAACGAAGAACTTTATTTGCTACGATAGCTGCTTCTGTATTCTTAGCAGGATGTTGCATTGCCGGATTAGCCACTTACTTTGGTGATGTCATCAGGGAGGCCTTCACTCCTACGGAAAACCTGAAACCTGACCATATTCAGATACCGGCATTCTGGGTGCTGATACTTATTACAATTCCGTTGTTCGTCCTGTTCGACCGATGGATGAGAAAACGATATTACAAGCATCATTCTTAAAAAGAAACGAGGATGTCCGTCGAAAGGAACATCCTCGTTTTTCTTTTTCAAATAATAGTTTTAATCCAATTTGTGGATAACCAGTCCCGAACGTAATTTCGGTTCAAACCACGTTGTTTTGGGAGGCATGATGTTGCCCGTATCTGCAATGTCCATCAACTGCTTCATGCTGACCGGATAAAGTGCCAAAGCAACTTTCATCTCGCCACTATCCACCCGTTTCTTCAACTCGCCCAGACCACGGATACCACCAACGAAATCAATACGTTTGTCGGAACGAAGGTCTTTTATACCGAGTACTTCATCCAGAATAAGATTAGAAGAAATAGTAACATCCAGCACACCAATCGGGTCATTATCATTGTATGTACCCGGTTTAGCTGTCAGGCTATACCACTTGCCATCCAGATAAAGGGAGAAATTATGCAAACCGGTAGGTTTATAAATATCCGCACCCTTTTCTTCAACCGTGAAGTTCTTGCTGACAGCAGCCAGGAACTGTTCCGGTGTCAAACCGTTCAGGTCTTTGACAACACGGTTATAATCGATAATTGTCAGTTGGTTGGCGGGGAAGCAAACAGCCATGAAGTAGTTGTATTCTTCGTCACCGGAATGATTTGGATTCTGTTTCGCTTTTTCAGCTCCTACCAAAGCAGCGGCAGCACTACGATGATGTCCGTCGGCAATGTAGAGGGCAGGCATCTTAGCAAATTCCTGGGTGATGGCATCAATATCTTCCTGTTTATCAATAATCCAGAAAGTATGTCCGAAACCATCGCCGGGAGCGATAAAGTCGTACACCGGTTTCCCGGCAGTATAATGAGCGATGATAGTATCCAGAGTAGCATTATCAGGATATGCAAAGAATACCGGTTCGATATTGGCATTGTTCACGCGAACATGCTTCATGCGGTCTTCTTCCTTATCGCGGCGGGTCAATTCATGCTTTTTGATGACACCGTTCATATAGTCGGGAACATAAGCGCCAACTACCAGACCATACTGCGTCTTTCCATTCATGGTCTGCGCATAGACGTAATAGTTTTCTTTATCATCCTGCACCAGCCAGCCTTTATCCTGGAACATTTGGAAGTTTTCAGCAGCTTTCTGATAAACACATTCATCATGTTCGTCAGTGCCTACCGGAAAATCTATTTCGGGCTTAATGATATGATACAGGGATTTCTCGTTTCCTTTCGCCTCTTCGCGCGCTTCTGCTGAGTTCAGCACATCATACGGACGGGAAGCAACCTGTTCTACCAGGTCCTGCGGAGGACGAACGCCCTTAAAAGGTTTAATTATTGCCATAAGTCAAGGTGTGTTTTTAATGGATTATTGAGATTTCTTTTTCATGAAATGCACTATCAAATAGATTGCACTACCTACTATCAGCACAACAGATACGCCCTCGCAAAAGCCGAGGGCGAAATCTGAAAGTTCTTTTCTGAATATACTGCTCAATGCAAATATACCAGCACCTATCGTCAGATAGATTACTGCAAATTTATAGGCAGTCCTGCTATTCATCTCACTTTTTGTTTACGCGGAATTTCTCGCAACCGTCTTTCAGGAAGCCTACAATCTGCTGAGCAGCAGCAATACCTGCATTGATATTAGCTTCGGCAGTCTGTGCTCCCATCTTCTTCGGTGTAGAGAAGTAGCGTCCGACAAACTTAGCTGCAAATGTTTCGTTGGCAGCAGGCATGATGTCAGTCATGTATTTCAGGTCAGCACGTTCTTCCATCAACTGAATCAATTCTGTTTCATTGATAACCTCTTTACGGGCTGTGTTCACCAATACACCACCCTTCGGCATTTTGTTCACCAAAGCATAGTTGATGGAGTTCTTTGTTTCGGCAGTAGCCGGAATGTGCAGTGAAACCACGTTACAAGTAGAGTAAAGTTCATCGGCAGAGTCAACAGCCTTCACACCGTCTTTCTCAATCACCTCTTTCGGGCAGAAAGCATCGAAAGCAAAGATTTCCATACCGAAGCCTTTAGCGATACGGGCTACATTACGGCCTACGTTGCCATAAGCGTGAATACCCAGTTTCTTGCCTTTCAGTTCCGTCCCCGAAGTACCGTTATACATATTGCGGACAGCCATTACCATCATACCGAAAGCGAGTTCGGCTACGGCATTAGAGTTCTGTCCCGGGGTGTTCATCACACATACATTGTGTGCAGTGGCAGCTTCCAAGTCTACATTATCGTAACCTGCACCTGCGCGTACCACAATCTTCAATTCTTTGGCAGCATCCAGCACTTCGGCATCTATGATGTCGCTACGGATAATAATGGCATTAGCATCCTTCACAGCGTCCAGTAATTGGGCTTTCTCAGTATATTTTTCCAGCAAAGCAAGTTCATAACCTGCTGCTTCAATTTCTTTGCGAATACCGTCTACAGCTACTTTAGCGAACGGTTTGTCGGTTGCAATTAATACTTTCATGATTCTTATGATATTAAAAAAAGACTCACCACAGATTACACAGATTATCACAGATTTTAATCATAAAACAATCTGTGAGATCTGCGTAATCTGTGGTGAATAAATATTATTAATGAAGTTTCTCAAATTCCTGCATACAGTCAATCAAAGCCTGTACGCTTTCTTTCGGCATAGCGTTGTAGCAAGATGCGCGGAAACCACCCACTGAACGGTGTCCTTTGATACCTACCATACCTTTTTCCGTAGCGAACTTCATGAAGTCAGCTTCCAGTTCTTTGTATTCGGGAGCCATCACGAAGCAGATGTTCATGCGTGAACGGTCTTCCTGAGCAGCAGTACCGACGAACATTTTGTTACGGTCGATTTCAGCATACAGCATGTCAGCCTTTTCAGTGGCACGGCGTTCCATTTCTTTCACACCACCCTGTGCCTTGATCCAACGCAAAGTCTGCAATGCAGCATAGATAGGAACAACCGGAGGAGTGTTGAACATAGAACCGCTGTCAATATGTGTCTGATAGTTCAGCATCGTCGGGATATAGCGGGATACCTTGCCCAAAGCGTCATTCTTCACGATAACGAATGTTACGCCGGAAGGAGCCAGATTCTTTTGCGCACCACCATAGATACAGATATATTTAGACACGTCGATAGGACGGGAGAAAATATCAGAAGACATGTCAGCAATCATCGGAACATTTACATCCAGATCTTCCTTGAGTTCAGTACCGTAAATAGTGTTGTTGGTGGTGATATGGAAGTAATCAGCATCAGCAGGTACAGTGTAATCTTTAGGGATATAAGTATAAGTAGACTCTGCGGAAGAAGCGACTTCAACTACTTCACCGAAAGCTTTGGCTTCTTTCATAGCCTTCTTGGCCCATACACCTGTGTTCAGGTAAGCAGCTTTCTTTTCGAGGAAGTTGAAGGGGATCATGCAGAATTCCAAACTGGCACCACCGCCCAAGAACAATACCGAATACCCTTCAGGGATATTGAGTAATTCTTTGAATAGTGCCACGGCTTCGTCCACAACGGGTTGGAAGTCCTTAGCACGGTGGCTGATTTCCATCAGTGAGAGACCTGAGCCATTGAAATCGAGAATAGCTTTTGCCGTATCCTCAATTACCTCACGAGGAAGAATAGAAGGTCCTGCATTGAAATTATGCTTTTTCATTTGAAGTTTGTTTTGGTTATACAATTTCGTTCATTAATGTCTTTCGACTTTGCGAAATTACGGAAATATTTCTTTAAAACAAACCTTTCATAATGAAATTCTATTTTTACACCGCATTTAGCTTACTTTTTTATGGTTTATACAGGATATATGCACCATTTTGTTATCCATACTTATCAAGAACCCTACTTTTGGAGAAACTAAAAGTAATGCGGATTTATTACTTCGCATTCAAAACTATAAACGCAAGAAAAGTGAATATTTATAAGAAAAGACTACTTTGCTTCTTCAATAATCGTCTTCATACCCTTAATTTTCTCACCGCGTATCAAGGTAAGCAACTGTTTCATTTTACTGCGGCGGACAGCCACAAAAGCATAGTGTTCTTTCACATCTACCTGCCCTACATCTTCACGCGCCATTCCACCTTTCTTATATAGGAAACCGACGATATCTATTTTATTCAGTTTATCCTTTTTTCCTTTACCTATATATAAGGTAGCCCAACGGGGTTTGGCAGGCTTCGGAAGCACTTCAGGAAACTCGAAAGCCTCGATGTCTTCGGGGATATATTCGGGAATACGTTCTTCGGCATGCAAGATGATATAGGAATTCCCATCCGCTTCCCAGCGTGCCGTACGTCCGTTGCGGTGTGTATAGGCTTCTTCGTTCACCGGTAGATGGTAGTGAACCACGTTCTCAATACCGGGAATATCCAGTCCACGGGCAGCAAGGTCAGTAGAAATCAGTACAGCACAACTGCCATTGCGGAATTTATAGAGTGCACGTTCGCGGTCGGGTTGTTCCATGCCGCCATGAAACATATCACAAGGAAATTTCTTTGATTGCAGATATGCTGTTACCCGTTCCACACTTTCGCGATAGTTGCAGAAAACAAGGGTTGAATGATGTCCGAGTGTACAAAGCAGATTATACAAAGTTTCCAATTTATCTTTCCCGGGAGAAAGGACCTTATGAAGCCGCAGACGTGGAGCAAGAGCTTCCGGATCGAGGAAGTCAAGCTTGACAAGTTGAGAGTTGAGAGTTGAAAGTTGAGAGTTATCAGCGTCTCTTACACCGGTGAACTGGGGAATTTCTTCGGCATCGGTAGCAGAAAGCAGCACACGTTTTTTTAGGGAAGGCAACTGCCCGATAACTTCTGCCATCTCATCATGGAAACCGAATTCGAGGCATTTATCGAACTCGTCTATCACCAGTGTGGTGACGCTGCTCGCATCGAAATTCTCTTTCCGCAAGTGGTCGTTCATTCGTCCCGGTGTACCGATGATAACTGAGGGATTGATGCCTTTCATCGTGCGGTGCTCCTCCATAGCAGGACGACCACCATAGCAGCTCATTGCCTTGAATGGAGTTCCCATAGATTTAAAGACTGTTTCAATCTGCAATGCCAATTCGCGCGAAGGTACCAAAACAATGGCCTGCACTCCTTGCATTTCTGCCTTCAGCGATTGCACCAATGGAAGAAGAAAAGCCAGCGTCTTGCCCGAACCTGTAGGCGAAAGCAATACTAAATCTTTGTTTTCACGATAAGCCTCCCGCGTTGCCTCTTGCATTGGGGTGAGCTGTTCTATTTGCAGATTTCTGAGTATATCTTGAATTTCCATAATGATTTTTTCTATGACGCGCCAAAGATAATGCAATTTGAGTGCAGAACTTTCATGCTTGATAAAAAAGTTATGTCCGAATGCAGTTTATCTTATACGAAGATAAAAAAAACTCCTGCGTAGCCGTAGCCATGCAGGAGTTTTCTAAAATATCGAAGTCTTTTATAAACTTTGAAGTTTCAGCTGTTATCCGCCGAAGTTATCGAACATCAAGTTCTGAGCCGGAACGCCGAGATCGTCGAGCATCTTCTCAACAGCTTTCGACATCGGGCCAGGACCACACATGTAGTATTCGATGTCTTCGGGAGCTTCGTGGTCTTTCAGGTAAGTGTTGTAAATTACCTGATGAACGAAGCCCGGAGTATACTTCACGCCGGCTGCATCTGCTGCAGGGTCCGGACGGTCCAATGCAAGATGGAACGTGAAGTTCGGGAAATCCTTCTCGATTTGCAGGAAGTCTTCCAGATAGAATACCTCGTTCAATGCACGTGCACCGTAGAAGTAAGTCATCTTGCGGTCTGTAGTGTGCAGCGTCTTCGTCAAGTGCATGATTTGTGCACGCAACGGAGCCATACCGGCACCACCACCAATCCACATCATTTCCTTCTTAGAGTCGAATATCGGGTGGAAGTCTCCGTAAGGACCACTCATTATTACCTTGTCACCCGGTTTCAGCGTGAAGATATAAGAAGAAGCGATACCCGCAGGCACATCCATGAAACCTTGTCCCTGATCTTTCGGCTTGAACGGAGGAGTTGCGATACGTACTGTCAACATGATACGGTCGCCCTCTGCCGGATAGTTAGCCATAGAATATGCACGGATGGTTTCTTCGTTATTGTCACACTTCAGTGTAAACAAACCGAATTTCTCCCATGCGGGCAAGTACTCGTCACCAATCAGACTCTTATCAATGTCCTTGTTATAGTCCATTGAGTATTTAGGTATCTTAATCTGAGCATAAGAGCCCGGGATGAAATCCATGTGTTCGCCCTTAGGCAACGCAACGATGAACTCTTTGATGAACGTAGCCACGTTCTTGTTGGAGATTACCTCGCACTCCCACTCTTTTACACCGAGCACAGACTCGTCAATCTTGATGCCCATGTCACTCTTCACTTTCACCTGGCAACCCAGACGCCAATGGTCTTGTACCTGTTTGCGGCTGAAATGAGGAACCTCGGACGGCAGGATTTCGCCACCGCCATCCAGCACCTGGCATTTACACTGTCCGCAAGAACCCTTACCACCACAAGCGGAAGAAAGGAATACACCGTTCATAGACAACGTATTCAGCAATGTGGAACCGGATTCCACGTCCAGCACATTGTCGCCGTTGATAGTCAGTTTTACATTACCCGAGGGTACCAGGAAATTCTTGGCAACCAACAGGATAACGACAAGCAGCAGAATAACCACCAGGAATACTCCAATGCTCGCTAATATTAAATTTATATCCATTGTTTTATTCCTTTCTTTATTAGATGTTCAAACCAGAGAAACACATGAATGCCATTGCCATCAAGCCTACTGTAATGAACGTGATGCCCAGACCTTTCAGCGGAGCAGGAACGTCAGAGTAAGCCATCTTCTCGCGGATAGCTGCCAGACCTACGATGGCGAGCAACCAACCGATACCGGAACCCAATGCGTAAGAGATAGCATCCCATATATCACCGATATATTTCGGATCGCTCTCACCTACATTGATGCGTTGCTGCATGAAGAGCGAAGCACCCATGATGGCACAGTTCACAGCAATCAGCGGCAGGAAGATACCCAGTGAAGCGTACAGCGACGGGCTGAAACGCTCTACCACCATCTCCACCAACTGCACGATACCTGCAATTACGGCAATGAAAAGAATAAAACTAAGGAAGCTGAGGTCTACGCCCGGAATGATAGCGTCGGCAGCCAGCACCTTGGTCTGCAATAAATAGTTGACCGGAAGCGTAACCACCAATACGAAAGTAACGGCGATGCCCAGCCCTACGGCAGTCTTCACGTTCTTGGATACAGCCAAGTAAGAGCACATACCCAGGAAGAACGCAAATATCATGTTGTCCACAAAGATGGAGCGGACAAATAAACTTATTAAATGTTCCATAATCTTTATAAGTAGTTAAGTAGTTAGTAGAAAGTAGTTAGTAGGAGAATGATTCAGAGTATCTTATTCTGACTACCGACTACTGAATTCTGACTACTTTGATTAATTACTGCTTTTCTTGCAACTCTTTGTGACGTGCACGTTGATACCAGATGATGCAAGCGCAGATAATCAACGCCATCGGCGGCATCAGCATCAAGCCGTTGTTCACATAACCTATATTTGTCAACCATTCGTGGTTCAGGATGTTGAAACCGAGCAACGTACCGGAACCCAACAGCTCACGGAAGAAAGCTACGATAATCAAAATCTTGGCATATCCCAAACCGTTACCTATACCATCAAGGCAGGATTCCCAGGGACCGTTCTGCATGGCAAATGCTTCCAGACGTCCCATCAGGATACAGTTTGTAATAATCAAACCTACGTAAACGGAAAGCTGTACGCTTACGTCGTAAGCAAACGCTTTCAGGATTTCACTCACAATGGTTACCAGAGCGGCTACCACAACCAACTGAACGATGATACGGATACGGTTGGGGATAGTCTTGCGCAGCAACGAAATCACCACATTGGAGAAAGCCGTAATCACTGTTACCGAAAGACCCATTACGATGGCGGGTTCCAGCTTGGCAGTTACAGCCAGTGCAGAACAGATACCCAGCACCTGTACGGTAACGGGGTTGTCCATGCCCAGCGGATTAGAGAATACTTCTCTGTTTTTCTTTGAAAATAACTGTCCCATATCCTTATTCCTCATCATTATTGGTTAAAAAACTCTTGTAACTATTCAGACAAGTTTTCAGCATAGCATCCACACCTACAGAAGTAATCGTACCGCCGGAGATACCGTCCACCTGAAAATCAGGTTTCTCTACCTTGCCGTTTTTCACAACACCGAGGGCAACTTCACCGTTATCCAGTGTCTTCTTGCCCAAGAATTCATCCTGGAAGTGTTGACCTGCGATTTCAGCACCCAGACCCGGAGTTTCACTGGCATGGGAGAAGTAAACACCGTAAACGGTATCCTTATCACTGTTCAGTGCAACGTAACCCCAGATAGCACCCCAAAGACCGGCACCATAAACAGGGAATACATATTTTGTTTCTCCGTCCACTTCTGCCACGAATACGTGCAGGCGTTGATGTTCTTTAGCTTCTTTTTCGTAACCGGTAGCAAATGCGCCTGTGTTTTCGGTCAATGTACCGTCCACGTTCATCAGCATGTCTCCCTTTACATATTTATTATATTCAGCCTCGGCATCTTCCACATTCTTAATCTTCAATGCAGCGAGGATTTGCTTCTTCGTATCCAGTTCCACGTTCTTATCCTGAATGCTTCTCAGTGAGGAACTAACGAATGCCAGCAAGAATGCAACGATAACAACCATTACCGAAGCATAAATGATAGTATAACTATTACTATTGGTATTCATTTTCTTCGGGTATTTTAATTGTTAGACTTGATTGCACGTTTCTCGCGGCGGCTGATGTTGCCCTGTACTACACAGTAGTCAATCAGCGGAGCGAAGATATTCATCAACAGGATGGCGAGCATCATACCTTCGGGGTAACCGGGGTTCAGTACACGGATCACGATGGCCATGACGCCAATCAGGAAACCGAAGATGTACTTACCCGTCTCGGTACGAGCCGAAGTTACGGGGTCGGTAGCCATGAACACGGCACCGAAACAGAAACCACCCAGCACGAGGTGTTCGTACCAAGGCATCTGAGCCATCGGAGTGTCAGGACCAACAGTGTTGAACACCCAAGCCATGAATGCACCACCTACAAATACGGAGAACATCGTCTTCCAGCTTGCAATACCCGTTGCCAGCAACAGGATAGCACCGAGAGCGATGGCAATTACACTCGTCTCACCAATGGAACCCGGTATCAAACCTGTCACCATATCCCAGGAGAAAGGCGGAACGGCCCCTGTAGTGGCAGCTTCACCCAGCGGGGTAGCTACGGTCAGTCCGTCAACAGCCTGTCCCATGCCGAAGATAGAATCACCCGATACCCATACGGCATCACCGGACATCTTGGTAGGATATGCGAAGAACAGGAATGCGCGGGTAATCAGGGCAACGTTGAATACGTTCATACCCGTACCACCAAACACTTCCTTAGCAAAAATTACAGAGAATGCAGTAGCTACCGCCAGAATCCACAGCGGGCAGTCTACCGGAACAATCATAGGAATAAGGATACCGGAAACGAGGAAACCTTCCTGGATTTCTTCTTTCTTCCACTGAGCCACTACGAACTCAATACCGAGACCTACTACATAAGATACAATGATTTTTGGCAATACAGCCAGGAAACCGTAGGCAAACAATTCGATAAAGCTACCAGTAGCGCCGGTAGCATGGAAATGCTGATAACCCACGTTATACATACCGAACAACAACGCCGGTATCAACGCAATGACCACCATCGACATAATGCGCTTGCTGTCGATAGCGTCGTGAATGTGCGTTCCCGATTTCGCAGTCCTGTTGGGGACGAACAGGAATGTCTCGAATCCGTCGAACACAGACTGGAATGCGTGGTATTTACCGCCCTCTTCAAAGTTCGGCTTTATCTTGTCGAGATAATTTCTTAACGCTTTCATTATAAATATTAAATATTAAATATTAATTATTACGCCATTTCAGCACGAAGCATGTCGAGCCCGGCACGAACGATACGTTGAACCTCTACCTTTGAAGAGCATACAAATTCGCAAAGGGCAAAATCCTCGGGAGCTACTTCGTAGATACCCAGGGCCTCCATGCGGTCGATGTCGCCTGCAATGATAGCCTTCACCAGATATTCGGGGAAGATGTCCATCGGGAATACCTTGTCGTATTCGTTGGACATAATCATGTGGCGTTCGCCACCTTTGACACGTGCATCGAGTACATATTCCTTGTTCTTGCCCATCAACCAGCTAAAATAGGAATGATTTACGCTGAACTGATCGAAACGCGGCATAATCCAACCTGCCATTTCATGGATGTCGTCACCTTCGGGAATCACAGTCAGTTGACTGTCGAAAGCGCCGAGGAAGCCGTTCGGACTTACCTGTTTACCAGTAAGTACATTACCGCTGATGTAGCGCAAGTCTCTGCCTGTGGTCACGTTTCCACTGAATACGTTTGTCAGCAGGGCGCCTACTTTCAGTTTGCAGTATGCAGGTTTCAACACTTCGGAACCTGTCACAGCCACTTTACGCGTCATGTCCACACGTCCTGTATTGAACAGACGGCCAATGAAGATGACTGCTTCCGCACCGATTGTCCACACGGTTTCACCCTTCACGATAGGAGAAATGTGGTTAATCTGTACGCCTACATTTCCGGCCGGGTTCGGTCCGTCAAATGCAGTGATGGTCACATTCTTGGCTTGCGTCAACGCTGTTGCCTTTTGTTTCACACTAATACTCAGATACGTCTTTGCCATCTTGGCAAGAGCGTCAAGTCCTGTCTGGAAGTTTGCTTCCTCGCCTTTCAGGGCGAACTCGAAATCGGGTGCCAGCGGATTGCTGTCGAAGGCTGAAATGAAGATAGCTTTCGGATACATCGTAGGGTCAGCAATCACGTCGTATGGACGCTGACGGATGAAAGCGAACATACCTGCTTCCAGCAATGCAGCTTTCACTGACTCACCGTTCAGGGCATTCACGTCTTTCTTTCCGAATTCTTCATAGTCTTGCTCAGCAGCAGCTTCAACGACAATGTTCAGCACTTTGCGGCGTGCACCGCGCTCCACGCTTGTCACTACGCCGCTCACGGGCGAAACAAATTTCAATTCAGGATGATTCTTGTCGATAAACAAGGGTCCTCCGGCCATCACATATTCCTGTTCTTTGACCACCACTTTCGGAGTGATACCCGTGAAATCTTCGGGAACCAATGCGTAGAATCCCGGCTCTTTCACAGACTTTAACTCCTGAGCAGCTTTACCTTTCAGGTTGATGTCAAGGCCTTTACGTAACTTAATTACATTTGCCATGCGTTTATATAAAATAATGGTTTCATTAATTTGCCGCAAAAGTAGCAAAAAAGAACGTGAATAAAGAGCAAAAAAGAAAGGAATTACGGATAAATTTCCGCAATTCCTTTCGTTAACGAGCACGACAATAATAGGGCTACTGAAAAGGGGCTAAAATAGTATGCCACTGCAATAATTCGGTTTGCCCTTGCAATAATTTTATTAGCCCTTGCAATAATTGTTTTTAATTTTCTTCCGCAAACATCGGGTCCCATGCCGGCAGACGGATGGGCTTCTGCTTGAATACATCCATTACTTTGGCAGGAACATACTTAGTTTCCAGCACCAGACGGAACATATATTCGTTGAACCATTCGTCGGTCATAATCAGGTGTCCCTGGTAGCCGCTTGCGGGTCCCCAACTGTTCTCTACCATCCACTTCACAGGCTTTCCGTCCTGATTCAAATCCACCGCCATAAGGGTCATGGCATGGCTGGAGCCGCTGGAGAAGGTTTGAATGCGCTGTTTCTTATCCATGCCGAAGGTGGTGCCCATCAGTGATTCGTAATCATAGTTATTCACATCGAGCAGGCCACGTTCGGAGTTCAGGAACTTGCCCACATCGCAGGAGAAATACATCATGGTGCTGTCTTTCAGGGAGGTGATGGCCATTTCCTTGATGTCCTCTACAGGCAGGTTGACGTATGTCCAGTTCTTGCCGTCGTAACGGTGGCGGTCATAGTCTATCTCATAGCATTTGTAGTACTCACGGGTAGGGTCGTTCATCACCATCACGTAGTTGGTCAGCAGGTTTTCGTCACCATATTTTTTCAGGAAAGACATGGGGGTATGATGTTCTGTTTCTGCGGGATTGCCTTTGGCGTCTTTGCGTACATAGTCAAATTCCGTGGGCGGAACTCCCAGATTCAGCACCAACATGCGATAGATGGTGCCGAGCATCGTTGTTTTTTCTTTATTCAGCGCATCGGGTTTTGCTCCTTTGGAAGCAAGGTCGCGCAACTGTAATCCGTATTCTTTCAGTTTCAGGGAAATGAGGTTTGCCATGCGCGACGTATTATCGCTGCTGTTCGTTTCCGGCATCGCCTCTTTAGGCACCAGACCATATTTGCTGACGATATCGGCAACGCCCGTAAACGTTCCTCCATCACTCAACGGATGCTGGAAAAGCCATTCCACGGTCTTGTCGGTCATTGGGCTCTTGCTTGTGTCAATTACACCTTGCAGGAAAAGGTTCGCCTTCTCCAACTGGTCCCAGAAGAAAGGATAAATCTCCGAGAATTCAAAAGACTGGAAGCCGTATTGGGCAATAGTCTTGGCACGCATCACGTTCAGCCCGGTGAAGAGCCAGCAACGGCCGGAAGATTTCTGGTCTGTAATTCCCTTGGAGTTTACTTTCACGGAGAAATGAGTATCCATACCTGTCAGATTTTCCTGGTTGAGGGCCAGTTTGCGGATGTCGTTGTTGCCAATAGCGTTGCGCAAGGCCTTATCGGCGGTAGTCCCCTGGTAACTCTGTTTAATCTGGTTCAGCATGGTTTCGCTGATACCACCCTTCCCGTCCTGTGCCTGCATGGAAAACAGAGCGGCACTGAAAACAAAAACTGATAAAATTCGTTTATTCATAAAATAATAGTTTTATGTTATTTATTCAAGTTTCACAAGCAAGAAATCTATCTCTCAAGACATCCGGACTGAGGCAGGTCCGTAGCATCTCCGTAGCAAGTCCGTGCCTGCTCCGTATCTTCTCCGTGTCTTCTCCGTATCTATAACATACGGAGATAGTACGGACTTGGTACGGAGCAGGTACGGACTTACTACGGACCGGATAGGTTTTGTTTACCTTATGAGGTGATGCAAATTTAATTGCTTTTTTGAAACTTTTAGTAAATTCTTTAGATTTATTGTCAATTGAATTGAAAACTTATCCAAATAAAATAGTTTTCTTTGCACCCTCATTCGTATGATATGAAGAAATATATAATAGGTATTATGACGTTACTGTTTTCAGTAACAGCTATTTCCGCTCAGGAAGCTACAAATTTGGTTAGCATCAGTGACACAACCCCGGCATTGACCAAACGTGAATTACGGAAACAAAAGGTAGCAAAACGAAATTTGCACTATAACATTTTGGGGGGTCCCAGCTATACTCCCGACTTTGGTGCCGTACTTGGTGGAAGTGCCTTGATGACCTTCCGAATGAACCCCAGTGACACCACACAGTTGCGTTCTGTGGTTCCCGTAGCCATCGCCTTCCTGTTCAATGGAGGAATCAACCTCTTCTCCAAACCCCAGCTCTTCTTCAAAGGCGACCGCTTCCGCATCTTCGGAAAGTTTGCTTACAAGAATACGGAAGATAACTTCTATGGATTAGGCTATAATACGAACAAAGATTATGTCCGCAGTGACACCACCAGCCAATACCGCTACAGCGGAATACAGTTCAACCCCTGGTTCCTATTCCGACTGGGCAACAGTAATATTTTTGCCGGTCCGCAGATAGACATCAACTATGACGACATCACGGAACCTGCCAAGCATTTGGTAGACGAACCTTCTTATAAAGCGGCGGGCGGAACCAGCAAAGGATATACTAACTTCAACTCCGGCGTCGGCTTCCTGCTGACTTACGACAGTCGCGACATTCCGGCCAACGCATATCGGGGCATGTATCTTGATTTCCGAGGTATGATGTACACTAAATTCCTTGGAAGCGATGATAATTTCTACCGTCTGGAGATAGATTACCGCCAGTATAAGAGCCTGGGTAAACGTAGGGTACTTGCCTGGACGGCACAGAGCAAAAATGTATTCGGTGACGTGCCGTTGACGCAATACGTACTTACAGGAACTCCTTTCGACCTGCGCGGCTATTACATGGGGCAGTATCGTGATAAATCCTCCCATGTAGTCATGGCGGAATATCGCCAGATGATAAATACCGACAAAAGCACTTGGGTGAAACGTATGCTCAACCATGTAGGCTTCGTAGGTTGGGCAGGCTGTGGTTTCATGGGACCCACTATCGGCAAGATAGAAGGTGTATTGCCCAATTATGGCGTAGGATTGCGCATCGAGGTACAACCACGCATGAATGTACGCCTCGACTTGGGTAGAAATACGGTCAATAAGCAGATGTTGTTCTACTTCAATATGACGGAAGCGTTTTGATTCTTTTCTGAGCAGTTATGAATGAAATGATGATTTACTGAGTATCTCAATTAATTAGGCGGACCATCTTAACTCCCCTCCTCCAGTTGGAGGAGGGGTGCCCAAAGGGCGGGGTGGTAG